>NZ_JBVIAY010000022.1:78356-119007 GCF_055573695.1 Streptomyces sp. NPDC030143 | reverse complement strand
TACATTCCGAACCCGGAAGCTAAGCCTTACAGCGCCGATGGTACTGCAGGGGGGACCCTGTGGGAGAGTAGGACGCCGCCGAACTCCTTTTAGAGGGTTGGGCTCCGAACTTCGGTTCGGAGCCCAACCCTTTTTTGTTTCCCGTCACTTCAGGTTCATGTTCCGCCTCCAGCATCCACCGCATGGGTACCGCAGCAATGCTCAGGGCCGCAGGTGTCGGGGTCGGAGACGAGGTCGTCGTGCCGGCCTTCGGGAGCGTCGAAGTGGCCGAGGCGGTGACGCTGGCCGGGGCACAACCGGTGTTCGCCGACATCGATCCGGTGACCTACTGCCTCGACGTGGCCGCCGTCGAAGCGGTCGTAACGTCACGGAGCGCCGCGGTCGTTGTCGTTCACCGTTTCGGACGGCCGGCGGACATCGCACGGCTGCACCAGGTCGGGCAGCGCCACGGGCTGCTGGTGTTGCAGCAAGGGGAGTCCGACGCGCCGTACGACGAGGTCGCGCAGCGGAGGGAACGGGCTGCCTATCTCGACGCGCGGTTGCGGGGAGTGCGGACGCCCGAGGGCGGCGACGGACACACCTACCAGCAGTACGTGGTGCGGGTGCCGGGCAACGGGCGACCCGACCGCGACGCGTTCGCCCGGGCCCTGAAGGGAAGGGGCGTCGAGTGCCGGGTCCCGGTCAAGACGCCGTTGCACCGGATGCCGGAGTACCGACGGTTCGTGTCACTGCCGGAGACCGAGCGGGCGGCCGACGAAACGCTGGCGCTGCCGGTGGACGCCTCACTGACGAAGCGGGACATGCGGCGCATCGTGAACGCCTGCAACGCGCTCGGCGGACTGTTGCAGCCGGCCCTCTGAGAGGGTTTGGGACTGCGGCCCGTTCGGGGTATGATCTATTTCGTTGCCGCGAGGGAAACCTCGGAAAAGCAACAGGCCCCCATAGCTCAGTCGGCAGAGCGTCTCCATGGTAAGGAGAAGGTCAACGGTTCGATTCCGTTTGGGGGCTCCGCAAAGGAAATCCCCCGCCCATCCGGGCGGGGGATTTTTCATGCCGTCTCCCGGCTGACGACGACTCAGGCCACGCGCATCGCCAGGATCGCCATGTCGTCCGACGGGGCGTCCGAAGCGAAGCGTTCCACCGCGCGCATGATGCGGGCCGCGACCGCGCCGGCCGTCAGACCCGTGCAGGTGGTGAGGACGTCGGCGAGACCGTCGTCGCCCAACATGCGGGTGCCCTCGCGGCGCTCCGTGACGCCGTCCGTGACACAGAGCAGGACGTCGCCCGGGTCGAGGGTGACCGTCTGCTCGTAGAGCTCCAGGTCCTCCATGACGCCGAGGAGGGGCTGCGGTTCGGCGGCCGGTTCGACGGTGCCGTCCTGGCGCAGACGCAGGGGGAGGGGGTGGCCGGCGCAGACGACCTTCAGCTCGGCGCTGCCGTCCTCCTGGGGGCGCATCTCGCCGTACAGGAGGGTGAGGAAGCGGCTGCGGGCGCCCTCGTCGAGGATCGCGGAGTTCAGACGCTCCAGGACCGCCGGGCCACTGAGGCCCTCGCGGGCCAGCAGACGCAGGGCGTGGCGGGCCAGGCCCGTCACCGCCGCGGCGTTCGGGCCCGTGCCGCAGACATCGCCGATGGCGAAACCGTAGGCGCCGTCACTGATGGGGAAGAGGTCGTAGAAGTCGCCGCCGACCTCGTTGCCCTCGCCGGCGGCGCGGTAGATGACCTCGACCTCGACGCCGTCGATCTCGGGCAGCTCCGGCGGCAGCAGGCTGCGCTGGAGGGACTGGCTGATCGCGGTGCGCTCCGAGTAGAGGCGGGCGTTGTCGAGGGCGAGGGCCGCGCGGCGGCTCAGGTCCTCGGCCAGCTCCAGGATCTCCTGGCGGAAGTGCTCGTCGGTGGGCTTGCCCAGGGTCAGCATGCCGATGACGCGGTTGCGGGCGACGAGGGGGAGGACGACGGTCTCGCCGCCCACCGCGGACGCGGTGGCCAGCGTCGGGCCGATGCTCGAGGACACCTGGCGGCTCGGGCCGCCGGTCAGGCCGAGGCTGCGCATGGAGCTGCGCAGGGCCGCCTCGTGCGCGGCCTCCCCGGGGGCCGACCAGACACGGGCGCCCGGGGTGGGCACCGGGTCCGGCGGGGCGATCTTCGAGAGCAACGACTTGATGCCGTCGATGAGTTCCTCGTCCTCGTGCAGGACGTACGACAGGTACGGGTCGGAGGCCTGGTCGGCGATGGTGTAGACCGCGCACCAGGTGGCGAGGGTGGGGACCGTCATCTGGGCCATGAGGGCCAGGGTCTGGTCGCGGTCGAGCGTGCCGGCCAGCAGGTCGGAGGCCTCGACGAGGAAGCTCAGGGAGCCTCGGCGCAGGCGTTCCAGCTCGCCGAGGCGGGCCGACTCGACCGCGAGGGCGATGCGGTCGGCGGCGAACTGCAGCCGCAGGGCCTCCTCGTTGGAGTATCTGGCGGGAGCCTCGGCCGCGACGCCGAGCGAGCCGGTGAGACGGCCCTCGACCTTGAGCGGGACCGTGACCACCGAGCGCATGCCCGTGCCGCCGAGCAGGGGGACGGCGCCGGGGACGGCGAGGAGGTCCTCGTGGACGGCGGGCATGCGGGCCGAGCCGTAGCGGCCGGGGCCGGCCTCGACGGGGACGCGGGCGAAGCGCTGTCGGGCGGAGGGCAGGCCGGTGGAGGCGCGCACCTCCAGTTCGGTCTCGTCGTCGGTGGCCAGGAGGAGGAAGGCGGAGTCGCCGTCGAGCATGTCGCGGGCGCGTTCCACCGTCCGCTGGAGAAGGCCGTCGAGGTCGTCCGGGGCCGGGGAGCCGATGAACACCTCGAACGGGTCGGTGCTCTGGCCGTCGCCCGTGGAGGACGCGTCGGAGGCGGGGACGCGCGACGGCGTCTGCAGGACCGCGCGTTCGTGGTCGCGGACGAGGAGGCAGACGGTGGAGGGGTCGCCGTCGGTGTCGCGGACGCGGAGGTGGGAGGCGTACACGGGGGTCACGCGGCCGTTGGCGCCGCGGATGCCGTAGCTGCCCTCCCAGCGCGAGAGTTGGAGCGCTTCGGCGATGCCGGTGCTGGTGCCGGGGGTGTGCGGCCAGGCGGCGAGGTCGGTGAGGGGCTTGCCGGTGACCTGGTCGGCCGGGTAGCCGAAGAGTTCCTCGGCGTCCTCGTTCCACGCGGAGATGGCGCCCGTGCGGTCGATCTGGACGACGGCGACGCGGACCCGGCTGTCGGCGAGGGGGAGGAGGTCGGAGGGCAGGGACGGTCCGGCCGCGCGGGTGCCCACCGGGCGGTCGGGGAGGTCGAGTTGGAACCACACCAGCTTGTGGGTGGGCGTGTACTCCACGCCCCAGCGGCCTGCGATGGCCGCGCACAGCTGGAGGCCGCGGCCGCCCTCCCGGTCGGGGCTGCCCATGGTGGCCGGGTGGCCCTGGAGGGGGATCTCGCGTTCCGGGTAGCGGTCGGAGACCTCGATGCGGACGCCGTCCTCGGCGCGCAGGCACAGGACGTCGGCGTGGGTGCCGGCGTGGACCACGGCGTTGGTCACCAGTTCGCTGGTGAGGACCACGGCGTCGTCGACGATGTCGGCGAACCCCCACCCCTGGAGGGTGTCGCGGACGAAGGAGCGGGCAGTCGCTACCGATCGCCCGACGGGCTCGAAGCTGGCAGCCGCGCGCGCGGTGATCACAGAACTCCTCGGCCGGTTGTCGACGTGCTGGGCTGCCCGGCCGTCCTGCTCGCGCCGCTGCTGCGGAAGCGTGCCCGTCGGCCGGGGCTCCGGGGGCGGTCCCCCGGGGATCAGTCCGGTGGTCATGTGTGCGGCCGCCCTCCGATGCCCGCTCGTGCTCGTGCCACCGCCCAGGCCGGACGGACCGGTGCGGCTGGACAGCCGCATGCAAGGTTACTTACCTTCCCCGTCCGTGCGGATGCCGGTCAGCGGTGTTTCCGCCCCCAGGGTGTGCGGACCGTGTGTGCGAGCTGCCGAACTGTTATGGCCGGGTTCGGCAAGGGTGAAACACTGGGCAGGTTTCTTGTGAAGGTCCGGGCAGACTGGGTGTCTGATGTGTACGGCGGGCAGCAGCCCAGCGGGCCTGCCTGATTACATCGGCAGTAAGACGGTCGATCCCTGTGGGAGGGACAAGTGGAGTCTGGCGCAGCGACGCGGGGCACGAAGGCGCGCGCGAAAGGCGGACAGTCCCTGAGCAGGCAGCCCCGTGGTGGGACGACGACGGTGGACACGGCGGCTCTGAACCGGCTGCTCGCCGCGCTCGTGTCCATGCGGGACGGGAACTTCCGCAAGCGGCTCACGGTGTCCGGCGACGGCGTGATGTCGGAGATCGCGGCGGTCTTCAACGAGGTGGCGGACCGCAATCTGCACCTCACGGGTGAGCTGTCGCGGGTGCGGCGGATGGTCGGGCGTGAGGGGAAGCTCACGGAACGGCTGGAGACCGGTGCCTGTGAAGGGTCGTGGGCGACCGCCATCGACAACTCGAACGCGCTGGTCGACGACCTGGTGCGGCCGGTGTCGGAGGTCGGGCGGGTGCTGTCGGCGGTGGCCGAGGGCGATCTGTCGCCGCGGATGGAACTGCGGACGCACACGCCGGAGGGGACCGGGCATCCGCTGCGCGGGGAGTTCCTGAAGGTCGGGCGGACGGTGAACAACCTGGTCGACCAGTTGTCGACGTTCACCGACGAGGTCACGCGGGTGGCCAGTGAGGTGGGGACCGAGGGCAAGCTGGGCGGGCAGGCCCAGGTGCGCGGGATGTCCGGTTCGTGGAAGGACCTGACGGAGTCCGTCAACACGATGGCGGAGCGGTTGACCGCCCAGGTGCGGGACATCGCGCTGGTGACGACGGCCGTGGCCAAGGGCGACCTGTCACGGAAGGTCACCGTGCACGTCGAAGGCGAGATGCTGGAGCTGAAGAACACCGTCAACACGATGGTCGACCAGCTCTCGGCGTTCTCCTCCGAGGTGACGCGGGTGGCCCGCGAGGTGGGCACCGAGGGCATCCTGGGCGGCCAGGCGCAGGTGTCCGGCGTCGACGGGGTGTGGAAGGAACTGACCGATTCGGTGAACACCATGGCCGGGAACCTCACGGCCCAGGTGCGCGGGATCGCGGAGGTGACGACGGCGGTCGCCAACGGCGATCTGTCACGGAAGGTGACGGTGCCGGCGCGCGGTGAGGTGGCGCAGCTCGCCGAGACGATCAACCAGATGACCGAGACGCTGCGGATCTTCGCGGACGAGGTCACGCGCGTGGCGAACGAGGTCGGTGGCGAGGGCCGGCTGGGCGGTCAGGCGAACGTGCCGGGTGCGGCGGGGACCTGGAAGGACCTCACCGACTCGGTGAACACGGTCTTCCGGAACCTGACCATCCAGGTGCGGGACATCGCCGCCGTGACGACGGCCGTGGCCAACGGTGATCTGTCGCAGAAGGTCACGGTCGACGTGGCCGGCGAGATGCTGGAGCTGAAGAACACCGTCAACGGGATGGTCGACCAGTTGTCGGCCTTCGGTGCCGAGGTCACGCGCGTGGCGCGGGAGATCGGGGTCGAGGGTGAGCTGGGCGGTCAGGCGCAGGTGTCGGGTGCGGCCGGGACGTGGAAGGACCTCACGGACTCCGTCAACACGGCGTTCCGGAATCTCACCGGACAGGTGAGGAACATCGCGCAGGTGACGACGGCCGTGGCCAACGGCGACCTGTCGCAGAAGGTCACCGTGGACGTCTCCGGCGAGATGGCGCAGCTGAAGAACACCGTGAACACGATGGTGGACCAGCTGTCGTCGTTCGCCGACCAGGTGACGCGGATGGCGCGGGACGTGGGCACCGAGGGGCGGCTGGGTGGTCAGGCCCGGGTGGACGGTGTGTCGGGGACGTGGAAGGAGCTCACCGACTCCGTCAACTCGATGGCGGGCAACCTGACGTCGCAGGTGCGCAACATCGCGCAGGTGACGACGGCGGTGGCGCGCGGTGATCTCTCGCAGAAGATCGACGTCGACGCGCGCGGCGAGATCCTGGAGCTGAAGAACACCATCAACACGATGGTCGACCAGCTGTCCGCGTTCGCCGACCAGGTGACGCGGGTCGCGCGCGAGGTGGGCACGGACGGGCGGCTGGGCGGTCAGGCGCAGGTGCCCGGTGTGGCCGGTGTGTGGCGTGACCTGACGGACTCGGTGAACGGCATGGCCGGCAACCTCACCGCCCAGGTGCGCAACATCGCGCAGGTGGCGACCGCGGTGGCGCGCGGTGATCTGTCGCAGAAGATCACCGTGGACGCGCGCGGGGAGATCCTGGAGCTGAAGAACACCCTGAACACGATGGTGGACCAGCTGTCGTCGTTCGCCCAGGAGGTCACGAGGGTGGCCCGTGAGGTGGGTACGGAGGGCATCCTCGGCGGTCAGGCCGAGGTGCAGGGTGTCTCCGGCACCTGGAAGGACCTCACGCAGTCGGTGAACTTCATGGCGAACAACCTGACCATCCAGGTGCGCAACATCGCCGAGGTCACGACCGCGGTCGCCAAGGGTGACCTGTCGAAGAAGATCACCGTCGACGCCAAGGGCGAGATCCTGGAGCTCGTGACGACCGTCAACACGATGGTCGACCAGCTGTCGTCGTTCGCCGAGCAGGTGACGCGGGTGGCCCGTGAGGTGGGCACCGAGGGCATCCTGGGCGGGCAGGCGCACGTGCCGGGTGTCGTGGGCATCTGGAAGGATCTCAGCGACAACGTCAACCTGATGGCGAAGAACCTGACCGTTCAGGTGAGGAACATCTCGCAGGTTGCCGCGGCGGTCGCCAACGGTGACCTGACGCGGACCGTGACGATCGAGGCGCGTGGTGAGGTGGCGCAGCTCGCCGACACGTTCAACACGATGGTCAAGACGCTGAGTTCGTTCGCCGACCAGGTCACCAAGGTGGCCCGCGAGGTGGGTACGGACGGCATCCTCGGCGGGCAGGCGCACGTGCCGGGCGTGGCGGGCACGTGGAAGGACCTCACCGAGTCGGTGAACCAGATGGCGTCGAACCTGACCGGTCAGGTGCGCAACATCGCGATGGTGACGACGGCCATCGCCAAGGGTGACCTGACGAAGAAGATCGACATCGACGCGCGCGGGGAGATCCTGGAGCTGAAGACGACCATCAACACGATGGTCGACCAGCTGTCGTCGTTCGCCGAGGAGGTCACCCGGGTGGCCCGTGAGGTGGGCACCGAGGGGCAGCTGGGCGGACAGGCACGCGTGCGGGACGTGGACGGCACCTGGCGCGACCTGACGGAGTCGGTGAACGAGATGGCCGGGAACCTGACCCGGCAGGTGCGTGCCATCGCGCGCGTGGCGACCGCGGTGACCCGGGGCGACCTGAACCTGAAGATCGACGTGGACGCGTCCGGGGAGATCCAGGAACTGCAGGACTACATCAACAAGATGATCGCCAACCTGCGCGACACCACGATCGCCAACAAGGAGCAGGACTGGCTGAAGGGCAACCTCGCGCGCGTGTCGGCGCTGATGCAGGGCCGGCGGGACCTGGAGGACGTGGCCTCGCTGATCATGAGCGAGCTGCCGCCGCTGGTGGCCGCGCAGCACGGCGCGTTCTTCCTGGCGATGCCGCCGGCCGACGGCGACGGCGAGCAGTACGAGCTGCGGATGCTGGGGTCGTACGGCTATTCGATGGGGTCGATGCCGACGTCGTTCCGGCCGGGTGAGGCGCTGGTGGGGACGGCCGCCGAGGAGAAGCGCACGATCCTGGTCTCCAACGCGCCGAGCGGTTACCTGAAGATCTCCTCGGGACTCGGTGAGGCGCCGCCCGCGCAGGTGATCGTGCTGCCGGTGCTGTTCGAGGGGCAGGTGCTCGGGGTGATCGAGCTGGCGTCGTTCACGCCGTTCACGCAGATCCAGAAGGACTTCCTCAACCAGCTCGCCGAGATGATCGCGACCAGCGTCAACACCATCTCCGTCAACACCAAGACCGAGCAGCTGCTGAAGCAGTCGCAGGAGCTGACCGAGCAACTGCGGGAGCGGTCGGCGGAGTTGGAGCAGCGGCAGAAGGCCCTGCAGGCCTCCAACGCCGAACTGGAGGAGAAGGCCGAGCTGCTGGCCCGGCAGAACCGGGACATCGAGGTGAAGAACACCGAGATCGAGGAGGCGCGGCAGGTCCTGGAGGAGCGCGCCGAGCAGCTCGCGGTGTCGATGCGCTACAAGAGCGAGTTCCTCGCCAACATGTCGCACGAGTTGCGTACGCCCCTGAACTCGCTGCTGATCCTGGCCAAGCTGCTCGCCGACAATGCCGAGGGGAACCTCTCGCCGAAGCAGGTGGAGTTCGCCGAGACCATCCACGGCGCGGGTTCCGACCTGCTCCAGCTGATCAACGACATCCTCGACCTGTCGAAGGTGGAGGCGGGCAAGATGGACGTCTCCCCGACGCGCATCGCGCTCGTCCAGCTCGTCGACTACGTGGAGGCGACGTTCCGTCCGCTGACCGCGGAGAAGGGCCTCGACCTGTCCGTGCGGGTGTCGCCGGAGCTGCCGGCGACGTTGCACACCGACGAGCAGCGTCTGTTGCAGGTGCTGCGCAACCTGCTGTCCAACGCGGTGAAGTTCACCGACTCCGGGTCGGTGGAGCTGGTGATCCGGCCCGCCGGCGGGGAGGTGCCGGTGGCGATCCGGGAGCAGCTGCTGGAGGCCGGGTCGATGACCGACGCGGACGCGCCGCTGATCGCGTTCTCGGTGACCGACACCGGTATCGGCATCGCGGCCAGCAAGATGAGGGTGATCTTCGAGGCGTTCAAGCAGGCCGACGGCACGACCAGCCGCAAGTACGGGGGGACGGGTCTCGGGCTGTCCATCTCGCGGGAGATCGCGCAGCTGCTGGGCGGTGAGATCCACGCGCAGAGCGAGCCGGGACGGGGTTCGACGTTCACGCTGTACCTGCCGCTGCACATGAGCGAGCTGCCGCCGCAGGGCTACCAGCAGGTCGTGCCCGCCTTGGAGGCGGACGACCTGGTGGCGTCGGAGAACGGTACGCGCGAGCTGTCCGGGACGGAGATCGAGACGCCGGCCGAGGTGAAGTCGTACCAGGAGACGCAGAACGGCCCTGCCGCGCTCTTCCGGCGCCGGCGGCGCTCGGTGGCCGGCGGCGAGCCGCGCGTCGGGCGGCCCGAACAGTGGGCGCCCGTCGAGCACGAGGCGTCGGCGCAGGGGCAGCGGGGGATCCGGTTCGGCGGGGAGAAGGTGCTGATCGTCGACGACGACATCCGCAACGTGTTCGCGCTGACCAGCGTCCTGGAGCAGCACGGCCTGTCGGTGCTGTACGCGGAGAACGGCCGTGAGGGCATCGAGGTCCTGGAGCAGCACGACGACGTGGCGGTCGTCCTGATGGACATCATGATGCCCGAGATGGACGGGTACGCCACGACCACGGCGATCCGGCGGATGCCGCAGTTCTCGGGGCTGCCGATCATCGCGCTGACGGCGAAGGCGATGAAGGGCGACCGGGAGAAGGCGATCGAGTCGGGCGCCTCCGACTACGTGACCAAGCCGGTCGATCCCGATCATCTGTTGACGGTGATGGACCAGTGGATGCGGGAGGCGTGAGGTTCGTGGTGACGGGAACCATCGAGAGGCGCGGGGAGTTGCCGATCCGGGGTGGTCGTCGCCGTGTAGCGGGGCGGATTCCGGGGAACCTTCTGGTCTCGTGCCGCGTTCCTGTTACGTGCACAGTGACATCACGGTGACAGGGTGTGGCGACGGTCGGGGTGCGGCTACCATGACCGGCACAAGGAAGGGCGGCGCAAAGGAGTCGTCCCCAGGGGCGGCGCCCGGTGCACTGCCGGGGCGAGGAGGGCGGGCCATGGTGCAGAAGGCCAAGATCCTCCTGGTCGATGACCGGCCGGAGAATCTGCTGGCGCTGGAGGCGATCCTCTCGGCGCTCGATCAGACGCTGGTGCGGGCATCGTCCGGGGAAGAGGCGCTCAAAGCACTGCTGACGGACGACTTCGCGGTCATTCTGCTGGACGTCCAGATGCCGGGAATGGACGGTTTCGAAACAGCCGCGCACATCAAGCGTCGGGAACGGACGCGGGACATCCCGATCATCTTCCTCACGGCGATCAACCACGGTCCGCACCACACCTTCCGCGGGTACGCGGCGGGCGCGGTGGACTACATCTCCAAGCCGTTCGACCCGTGGGTGCTGCGGGCGAAGGTCTCCGTCTTCGTCGAGCTCTACATGAAGAACTGCCAGCTGCGGGAGCAGGCGGCCCTGCTGCGGCTCCAGTTGGAGGGCGGCGGGGGAAAGGCGGCGGCCGGCGGCGGTACCAAGGAGGCGGCCGGGCTGCTCGCCGAGCTGTCGGCGCGGCTCGCGGCCGTCGAGGAGCAGGCCGAGGCCCTGTCCAAGCAGCTCGACGACGAGTCGGCGGACGCGGCCGCTGTGGCCACGGCGGCGCATCTGGAGCGCAAACTCACCGGCCTGCGCCGGGCCCTGGACGCCCTGGAACCGGGCACGGGCGGCGGCACCGCCTCGCTGCCGTCGCAGAGCTGAACCCAACTGACGCGTGCCGCGCCGGGAGTTTGCGGTGAGCGCGCGTCAGCTTCGCGCCTTGGCAAGGGCGACACGAACGGGTGAAGCAGTGGGCACACGTGTCCCCTGCCGTCTCCCCCGGTAATCTCACATCCATGGCCTCACGTCCCTCCGCAGCCAAGAAGCAGCCCGCGAAGAAGGCGGCCGCTCCCGCGAAGGTTGCGGCGAAGAAGGCCGCCGCGAAGAAGGTCCCCGTCAAGAAGGCGCCGGCCAGGAAGGCCGCGGCCAAGAAGCCGGTGCCCAAACCGGCGCCCAGCCCCACCGGGGGTGTGTACCGGCTCGTCCGCGCCGTCTGGCTGGGTCTGGCGCACGCCGTGGGCGCGGTGTTCCGCGGCATAGGGAACGGCGCCAAGAACCTCGATCCCGCCCACCGCAAGGACGGGGTGGCGCTGCTGCTCCTCGGCGTCGCGCTGATCGTCGCCGCCGGCACCTGGGCCGACCTGCGCGGCCCGGTCGGCGACCTCGTCGAGATCCTGGTGACCGGTGCCTTCGGCCGGCTGGACCTGCTCGTGCCGATCCTGTTCGCGGTCATCGCCGTCCGCTTCATCCGGCACCCGGAGCAGCCCGAGGCCAACGGCCGGATCGTGATCGGTCTGTCCGCGCTGGTCATCGGGGTGCTCGGCCAGGTCCACATCGCGTGCGGCGCGCCCGCCCGCAGTGACGGCATGCAGGCCATAAGGGACGCCGGCGGTCTCATCGGCTGGGGTGCGGCGACCCCGCTGACGTACAGCATGGGCGAGGTGCTGGCCGTCCCGCTGCTCGTGCTGCTGACCGTCTTCGGGCTGCTGGTGGTCACGGCCACGCCCGTCAACGCCGTCCCGCAGCGGCTGCGGCAGCTCGGGGTGCGTCTCGGGGTGCTGCACGACCCCGCCGCCGACGCGTACGACGAGTTCGCCGACGACGACGCGCGCTACGACGACCAGTGGCGCGAGGCGCTGCCCGCGCGCCCCCGTCGGCGCTCGAGCGCCCCCCAGGCGCACGATCCGGAGACCGCGGAGCAGGAGGCGCTCGCACAGCGGCGTGGGCGGCCCCGGCGCTCGGCGGTGCCGCAGCCCGCGATGGACCGGCAGCCGGACGCGGTGGACATCGCCGCGGCCGCCGCGGCCGACCTCGACGGGGCCGTGCTGCACGGCATGCCGCCCTCGCGGATCGTCGCCGACCTCACGCAGGGCGTGCGGGTGGGCGACCGCGAGCCGACCACGCCGACGCCCGTCCCGGCCCCGGCAGCCCGCCCCCCGCAGGAGACCAGGCAGCGGGGCAAGCAGGAGGGCAAGCGGGAGAAGTCGACCTCCGGGGTGGTCCCCGACCTCACCAAGGCGCCGCCCGAGCAGCCCCGCGAGCTGCCGCCGCGCGCCGAGCAGCTCCAGCTCTCCGGCGACATCACGTACGCGCTGCCCGCGCTCGACCTCCTCACGCGCGGGGGGCCCGGCAAGGCGCGCAGCGCGGCCAACGACGCCGTCGTCGCCTCGCTGACGACCGTCTTCACCGAGTTCAAGGTCGACGCCGCCGTCACCGGCTTCACCCGTGGCCCGACGGTCACCCGTTACGAGGTCGAGCTCGGGCCGGCCGTGAAGGTCGAGCGGATCACCGCGCTGACCAAGAACATCGCGTATGCCGTTGCCAGCCCCGACGTGCGGATCATCAGCCCGATCCCCGGCAAGTCGGCGGTCGGCATCGAGATCCCGAACACCGACCGGGAGATGGTCAACCTCGGTGACGTACTGCGTCTGGCGGAGTCCGCCGAGGACGACGACCCGATGCTGGTCGCGTTCGGCAAGGACGTCGAGGGCGGCTACGTCATGCACTCGCTGGCGAAGATGCCGCACATGCTGGTCGCGGGCGCCACCGGCTCCGGCAAGTCGTCCTGCATCAACTGCCTGATCACCTCGGTCATGATGCGGGCGACCCCCGAGGACGTCCGGATGATCCTCGTCGACCCCAAGCGTGTCGAGCTGACCGCCTACGAGGGCATCCCGCACCTGATCACGCCGATCATCACCAACCCCAAGCGGGCCGCCGAGGCGCTCCAGTGGGTCGTCCGCGAGATGGACCTGCGCTACGACGACCTGGCGGCCTACGGCTACCGGCACATCGACGACTTCAACCGCGCGGTGCGCGAGGGGAAGGTCAAGCCGCCGGAGGGCAGCGAGCGCGAGCTCCAGCCGTACCCGTACCTGCTGGTGATCGTCGACGAGCTGGCCGACCTGATGATGGTGGCGCCGCGCGACGTCGAGGACGCGATCGTGCGGATCACACAGCTCGCCCGTGCGGCCGGCATCCATCTGGTGCTCGCCACGCAGCGGCCCTCGGTCGACGTCGTCACCGGTCTGATCAAGGCGAACGTGCCTTCGCGGCTCGCCTTCGCCACCTCCTCGCTCGCCGACTCGCGGGTGATCCTCGACCAGCCGGGCGCGGAGAAGCTCATCGGCAAGGGCGACGGGCTGTTCCTGCCGATGGGGGCCAACAAACCGACCCGTATGCAGGGCGCGTTCGTGACCGAGGCCGAGGTCGCGGCCGTCGTGCAGCACTGCAAGGACCAGATGGCGCCCGTCTTCCGGGACGACGTCACCGTCGGCACCAAGCAGAAGAAGGAGATCGACGAGGACATCGGCGACGACCTCGACCTGCTGTGCCAGGCGGCCGAACTGGTCGTCTCCACGCAGTTCGGGTCGACGTCCATGCTCCAGCGCAAGCTGCGCGTGGGCTTCGCCAAGGCCGGACGGCTCATGGACCTCATGGAGTCCCGGGGGATCGTCGGACCGAGCGAGGGGTCGAAGGCGCGTGACGTTCTGGTGAAGCCCGACGACCTGGACGGCGTGCTCGCCGTGATCCGCGGGGAGTCTGAAGGGTAGACGTGTCCCGAGGGGACGGCGGGCGCCCGTGACTCACCCGTTAGAGAACGGCGGGCAACCGTTTCCCGTCGCCGTACGTCAAGTTGAGCGAGAGGACGGGTGCGGGTCCCCTTCCGCGGTTTCTCATCCGTCCCGTCATCGGCGTGTCCGGCCATACCGATGGCGTACAAAGTCCCACCGTCCGGTTGCCCCTCCCTTTCGCACCCCCCCTAGACTGAACTTCCAGCACAGGTGGCTACACGCTCGAAAGGCGCCCCCGTGTCCATCGGCAACTCCCCTGAAGACGAGCGTCCGTTCGAAGACGTTTCCGAGGCAGCCCGCCCCTCCATCGGCCGCGCCCTGCAGCAGGCGCGTATCGCGGCCGGGAAGACCGTCGACGACGTCAGTACCGCCACCCGGGTCCGCATCGCCATCGTGCACGCCATCGAGGCGGACGACTTCGCCCCCTGCGGCGGCGACGTCTACGCGCGCGGTCACATCCGGACCCTGGCCAGGGCCGTCCACCTCGACCCCGCCCCGCTGATCGAGCAGTACGACGCCACGCACGGCGGCCGGCCCGCGCCGACCGCGCCCGCGCCGCTGTTCGAGGCGGAACGTATCCGTCCCGAGCGGCGTGGCCCGAACTGGACCGCCGCCATGGTCGCCGCGATCGTCGCCGTCATCGGGTTCGTCGGCTTCACCGCGTTCAAGGGCGGCGACGAGGGCACCCAGGACGTCGCCGACGGCACCACGCCGTCGACCAGCGCGCCCGCCGCCCCCACGCCGAAGAGCGAGAAGCCCGCCGACAAGACGCCCGAGCCCTCCGACAGCGCCATCGCCGCCGCTCCCCAGGACAAGGTGACCGTCCAGATCAGCGCCACCGACGGCAAGAGCTGGATCTTCGCCAAGGACCACAACGGCCGGCTGCTGTTCGACGGGCTGCTCAAGCAGGGCGACACCAAGACCTTCCAGGACAGCGAGAAGATCAGCCTCGTCCTCGGCGACGCGGGGGCCGTCCAGCTGTACGTGAACGGCAAGAAGATCGACGACGACTTCCGGCCCGGCGCCGTGGAGCGGCTGACGTACACGAAGGGCGACCCGCAGGCCGGGTGACGCAGACCGTGCGGTCGACGGGGCCGACGAAGATCGCCAACCCCGTCGACCCGGGGTGTCGGTGAGACGAAGTAGTCTTGAGCCCATGCCTGAACGCCGTACCGTCGCACTCGTCACCCTTGGCTGCGCCCGTAACGAGGTGGACTCGGAGGAGCTCGCAGGCCGTCTGGAGGCGGACGGCTGGCAGCTCGTGGAGGACGCCGCGGACGCGGACGTCGCCGTCGTCAACACCTGCGGATTCGTCGACGCCGCCAAGAAGGACTCCGTCGACGCCCTCCTCGAGGCCAACGACCTCAAGGGGCACGGAAGAACGCAGGCCGTCGTGGCGGTGGGCTGTATGGCCGAGCGCTACGGCAAGGATCTCGCCGAAGCCCTCCCCGAGGCCGACGGCGTGCTCGGCTTCGACGACTACGCCGACATCTCCGGCCGCCTGCAGACCATCCTGTCCGGCGGCATCCACGCCTCCCACACCCCCCGCGACCGCCGCAAGCTGCTGCCGATCAGCCCGGCGGAGCGGCAGTCGGCGACCGACGTGGCCCTTCCGGGGCACGGCGCGCCGTCCGACCCGTCGTCCGCGGCGCCGACGGAGCAGCCGTCCGACCTGCCGGAGGGGCTGGCCCCGCAGTCCGGCCCGCGGGCGCCGCTGCGCCGCCGGCTCGACGGCGCCCCCGTCGCCTCGGTCAAGCTCGCCTCCGGCTGCGACCGGCGCTGCACCTTCTGCGCCATCCCCTCCTTCCGCGGCTCCTTCATCTCACGCCGCCCCTCGGACGTGCTGAACGAGACCCGGTGGCTGGCCGAGCAGGGCGTCAAGGAGATCATGCTGGTCTCCGAGAACAACACCTCCTACGGCAAGGACCTCGGCGACATCCGGCTGCTGGAGTCGCTGCTGCCGGAGCTGGCCGAGGTCGACGGCATCGAGCGGGTGCGCGTCAGCTACCTCCAGCCGGCCGAGATGCGGCCCGGGCTGATCGACGTGCTCACCTCGACGCCGAAGGTCGCCCCCTACTTCGACCTGTCCTTCCAGCACTCCGCGCCCGACGTGCTGCGCGCGATGCGCCGTTTCGGCGACACCGACCGCTTCCTGGAACTGCTCGACACCATCCGGAGCAAGGCCCCCGAGGCGGGTGTGCGGTCCAACTTCATCGTCGGCTTCCCCGGTGAGTCCGCGGCCGACCTTGCCGAGCTGGAGCGGTTCCTCAACCACGCGCGGCTCGACGCCATCGGCGTCTTCGGCTACTCCGACGAGGAGGGCACGGAGGCGGCGACCTACGACAACAAGCTCGACGAGGACATCGTCGCCGAGCGGCTCGCCCGGGTCTCCCGGCTCGCCGAGGAACTCGTCTCGCAGCGCGCCGAGGAGCGCCTCGGGCAGACCGTACGCGTACTCGTCGAGTCGGTGGACGAGGAGGGCGTGTACGGCCGCGGGGCGCACCAGGCGCCCGAGACGGACGGCCAGGTGCTGCTCACGTCGGGCGAGGGACTGACCGTGGGCCGTATGGTCGAGGCGAAGGTGGTCGGTACGGAGGGTGTCGACCTGGTGGCCGAACCCCTGCCGGTCCCGGTCGGCTGTAGTGAGGAGGCGGACAGATGACGGGTGTCCCGGCATCGGCCGCGGAAGGCTCCTCGCCGGCCCAGGGTGTGGCAGCCGCCTCCGGGGCGTCGGGTGCGCAGTCCGGCGCGTCCGCGTCCGCGGTGTCGGGCGGGCCGTCTGTGGTGTCCGGGCTTCCGGTCGGGATGTCGGGCGCGTCCCCGTCCGAGGCTTCCGGTGGTCCGGGTGACGACACCGGCGTTTCCGGTGGGGCGGCCGACGTCTCCGCGGTGGTGGTCGGCGGTGCCGAGCCGCACGACGAGGACGAGGCGGCCGGCGGCGGCAAGGTGCCGCGCGGCGGCAAGATCGCGGCCGCGGCCGTCAACCAGGCGAGCGTCTGGAACATCGCCAATCTGCTGACGATGCTCCGGCTGGTCCTGGTGCCGGGCTTCGTCGCGCTGATGCTGGCCGACGGCGGCTACGACCCGGCATGGCGTTCACTCGCCTGGGCGGCCTTCGCGATCGCCATGATCACCGACCTGTTCGACGGACACCTGGCGCGGACGTACAACCTGGTCACCGACTTCGGGAAGATCGCCGATCCCATCGCCGACAAGGCGATCATGGGGGCGGCCCTGATCTGCCTCTCCGCACTCGGCGACCTGCCGTGGTGGGTGACGGGCGTGATCCTCGGCCGGGAGCTCGGCATCACGCTGCTGCGCTTCCTGGTCATCCGGTACGGCGTCATCCCGGCGAGCCGGGGCGGCAAGCTCAAGACGCTCACCCAGGGCATCGCCGTCGGGATGTACGTCCTGGCGCTGACGGGATGGCTGGCCACCCTGAGGTTCTGGGTGATGGCCGCGGCGGTCGTTCTCACGGTGGTCACCGGACTCGACTACGTAAGACAGGCCATTGTGCTGCGCAGGCAGGGGATCGCCGAGCGCAAAGCGGCGGCGGAGGAGACGGAAGCGTGAGTTCCACGGCTGCCGACGTGGTGCGACTACTCACGGTGAGGTGTGAGACGCTCGCCGTGGCCGAGTCGCTGACCGGTGGCCTGGTGGCGGCGGAGATCACATCGGTGCCCGGGGCGTCCAAAGCCTTCCGGGGATCGGTCACCGCCTACGCCACCGCGCTGAAGCGCGAACTGCTCGGGGTGGACGCGGATCTGCTCGCGGCCCGCGGGGCCGTCGACCCGCAGGTCGCGGCCCAGATGGCGGCAGGCGTGCGCAAGGCGCTCGGCGCCGACTGGGGAATCGCGACGACCGGTGTGGCCGGCCCCGAACCCCAGGACGGTCAGCCCGTCGGGACGGTCTTCGTTGCCGTGGACGGCCCCTTCGGGGCGCACTCCGGTTCCGCCTCTGGCGGAAAAGTGGAGGCCCTGCGGTTGAACGGCGACCGCGCGGAAATTCGTAGAGAGAGTGTACGGAGCGTACTCGCGGTGCTTCTGACAGAGCTTGCGGGCGAACAGACCGGGAATGAGCGGGCACAGGATACGGAACAGAACGGGGGGTTTTGATGTTTGCAGCCCTGAGTGAACACGACATCGCTCCCCGCACGGCCGCAGCGCAAGGCGGTACGGTGGGGCGTGAAGGATGCGGCTACGCGGTCCGAGGAGGGAGCCACCGATGATTCTGCTCCGTCGCCTGCTGGGTGACGTGCTGCGTCGGCAGCGCCAGCGCCAGGGCCGTACTCTGCGCGAAGTTTCCTCGTCCGCCCGAGTCTCACTCGGCTATCTCTCCGAGGTGGAGCGGGGGCAGAAGGAGGCTTCCTCCGAGCTGCTCGCCGCCATCTGCGACGCGCTGGACGTACGGATGTCCGAGCTCATGCGGGAAGTGAGCGACGAGCTCGCCCTCGCCGAGCTGGCCCAGTCTGCTGCCGCCACCCCCAGCGAGCCTGTGCCCACGCCGGTTCGGCCGATGCTGGGTTCCGTGTCGGTGACCGGAGTGCCACCGGAGCGGGTGACCATCAAGGCGCCTGCCGAGGCGGTCGACGTGGTCGCCGCCTGAGGTTCGGTACGCGCGTACATTCACATGCCGTGGACGCCATGAGGCCCCGGCCGGGGCTCCTTCGGGATCGAGGGAGTGCGGTCGGGGTTTTCGCGTGCGTGGGGTCGGTGGGGCTGGGGCCTCTCTGGGCTGAGGGCCGGCTGGCTGCGGGCGAGCCGGTATGGCTGGTACGGCGCGTACGGCGGGTGCGTGACACGGGCCGCGTGCCCTCTCGCCCGACGCAGCGCCCTCGTTCCGAACCGATCCGGCGGGGGCGCCGCCGTGGTGGGCGCACGGGGTTTCGGGGCCGCTCCGGTGTGCGTTTGCCGGGTGGGGGTGGGGCGGTCATGGTGGGAGGATCTCGCGCGCTGAGCAGCAGGGAGCGACGAGAGGGTTCGCCGGTGTCGGGCTGGAGGTGACGGCCATGGCGGGTCGGACAGTGCGCCGGGGGGCCGTGCTGGGGCTCGGGGCGCTGTGGTGGTGGGGCGCGGTGCGGCTTGCCGTGGCTCCCGACGCCGGGGTGCTGGAGGGGGTGGTCGTCGCCGGGGGGTGGGGGCTGAGTCTGCTGCCCGTGCACTGTGTGGCCGGTGAGTGCGCGGTGGGGGCCGTGGCGGTGGGGCGGTGGAGGGCCGCGTGGCGGGGGGAGAGCGGTCGGCGGGCGGCGCCCGGCGGCGGGGACGCATGACTACCAGGGCATCGACACGCCGCCGTTCGGGCGGAGGATCTGACCTGTCGTGAAGGACGACGCGTCCGAGGCCAGGTGGAGTACGGCGTGCGCCACGTCCTCGGGGTCGCCGACGCGGCCCAGGGGGGACATGCGGGACATCAGGGCCTCGGTGCGGGCCTGGTCGTCGGCCTCGTTGCGTTCGGTCATGGGTGTGCGGATCCACCCCGGGGCGACGGCGTTGACCCGAATGCCGTAGCGGCCGACCTCGGTGGCCAGGGTCTTCGTCAGCTGGACCACGGCCGCCTTGGCGACGCCGTAGCAGAGGAGGCCGGGGCGGCCGGCGTCGACGGCGCCCGAGGCCATGGTGACGATGCTGCCGCCGGTGTTCCGCGCCAGCATCAGACGGGCGGCCTCCTGGCAGGCGTAGAGCACGCCCTTGAAGTTGACGTCGAGGACACGGTCGAGGTCCTCGTCCCGCGTCTCCAGGACCGGACTGCTGTGCATGATCCCGGCGACGGCGGCCATGACGTCCAGGCGCTCGCAGGACTCCACGGCCGACTGCACCTGGGTGCGGTCGGTGACGTCGAGGTGGTGGGTGCGGACGGTTCCGCCCCGGTCCTCGATCAGCGTCGCCGTCTCGTGCAGACCCTGCGCGTCGACGTCCGCGCCGTGCACGGTCGCGCCGGCCCGGGCCAGCAGGACGGCGCAGGCGCGGCCTATCCCGCCGGCGGCGCCGGTGACGAAAGCGGTGCGTCCGGTGAGGTCGTACGCCTCTACGTCCATGAGGGGACCGTACGAGCGTTTCTGATGGTCCGTCAATTACCGTCCCGGGCGGATGCGTGCGTGGTCGGTACTTGCAGGAGACGGTCGTACGGGTGTTTCCGGCGGCCCGTCAGTCAGAGCCGCGGACCGATGCGGTGTGAGGTCGGTGCGTACGGGAGCGGGGCGTGAGGGTGTCTGTGGCAGTCCGTCAACCAGTGCTGCGAGGGCGGACGCGGCGCGCAGCAGGGGAACCGGGGGCCGGGGCGGGGCCGGCCTGGCACGTGGGGCACCAGTACGTCGGGCGTTCGCGGGAGCCGTCGCCCTGGTCGGCGACGCGGACGGGTGTGCCGCAGCGCAGGCAGGGGCGGGGCGTGCGGCCGTAGACGAACAGGTCCTGGCCCCTGCGGCCGGTCGTGGCGCGGATCGGACGCTCGCGATTGGCGTCGAGGAGCTTCTTGGCGATGGCGGGCAGCTGGGCGGCGCGATCGGCGGGCAGCAGGCCGACGGGCAGCCAGGGGGTGACGCCGAGCAGGAAGCAGAGCTCGCACTTGTAGACGTTGCCGATGCCGGCGAGATTGCGCTGGTCGAGGAGTGCCTCGCCGAGGGGGCGGGCGGGATCCGCGAGGAGGTTGGCGAGGGCCCGCTCGGGGTCCCAGTCTGGGCCGAGCAGGTCGGGGCCGAGGTGGCCCACGGCCCGCTCTTCGTCCGACGTGCGCAGCAGTTCGAGGACGGGGAGGCGGTAGCCGACGGCTGTGCGGTCCTGGGTGCCGAGAATCGCGCGGATCTGGTGGGCCGGGCCGCCGGTCCAACGCTGGTCCTGGGCGTAGACCTTCCAGGAGCCGTCCATCCTCAGGTGCGAGTGGAGGGTCAGACCGCCTTCGATCCGGGCGAGGAGGTGCTTGCCGCGCGGCGTGACGTCCAGGACGGTGCGGCCGGTGAGGTCGGCCGTGGCGTACTTCGGCACGCGGAGGTCGGAACGGGTCAGGACCTTGCCCGCGAGGGCGCCGTGCAGCCGCTTCGCGGCTTGCCAGACCGTGTCACCTTCGGGCATGGGTCAAGGGTGGCACGGGTGTCGGGGGTGGTGGCGGTGCGGTGGCGGTGACGGGTTGGGGGTGGGTGGGCGGTGCTCGGGTGCTCGGGTGCGGATGGTGCGTGCTTGGTGCTTGGTGCTCAGGTGGTGCGTGGACGGTGCTGGGCGGTGAGGGGAGCGGGGCCGGGGCGGCCCCACGCGGCACAGTGGGTGCTGGGGCAGGCGGTGCGGACCGGTGGGGTGCGGTGTGGGTGGGTCGTCATGCTCTGAGCCGTAGGCCGCGGGGGGTCGCGATGAAGCCCGCTCCTTCCAGGAGGGTGCCGAGCGGGGAGGTCAGGGCCGAGGCGCCGTTGACACGCTCGACCGTGACCGTGCCGAGGGAGCCCGCGCGGGCGGCCGCGGCGAGCGCCTCCGCCGCGGCGCGCAGGCGCGGGTCGTCGCCGGGCGCGGCCTCGCCGTCGGAGGTGGAGGGCCAGGCCAGCAGGGTCTTGCCGCCGCGCTCCATGTAGAGCGTGAGCTCCCCCTCGACCAGCACCACGAGGGAGCCGGCCTTGCGCCCCGGCTTGTGGCCGGCACCGGTGGGCGGCTCGGGCCAGGACAGGGCGGCGCCGTACGCGTTGGCGGGGTCGGCGGCGGCGAGGACGACGGCCCGGGAGGCGGGGGACGGTGTGGCCGTGCGGCCGGGACGCTCGACCGGGCCCGTGCCGTACGGAAAGCCGTGGCCGCCTCGGGGGCCGCCGGCACCGGGAGCGGCGAGATCCCGGGGGGAGACGTACTCGTGGGGGGCGCGGCCGTCGGGGGCCGCGCCCGGAGTGGACCAGTCCAGATCCTGGTCGGTCCATCCGAGGTCGGCGGCCGGGAAGCCATCGGGCCCGTAGGGGCCGTCGAGGGCTGCGGCCGGGCGTGGCGGGGGCTCGCCCCGGTCGCGGGCGTTGGCCACCGCGCGGACGCGGTCCACGGCGCCGTCCATCGCGAACTGTGCGGCGCCGAGGCCTTCCACGACATAGCCGCGCCGTGCCTGTCCGCTCTCCTCGAAGGCGGACAGGATGCGGTAGGTCGCCGAGAAGCCGCCCTCCACGCCCTCGGCGGAGACCGCGCCGCGCGTCACGACGCCGTGCCGGTCGAGGAGGGTCCGGGCCAGGGCGTGGGCCCGGACGGTCGGGTCGGGTTCGGCGGCCGGCAGGAGGGACCAGCGGCCGGCGACGGTCGGCGGGCCGCCGCGGGAGGCGGTGCGGGCCGCGGCGGTCAGGGAGCCGTAGCGGCCGCGCGGGACCGCCCGTTTGGCACGGTGGGCCGTGGAACCGGCCGTGCGGCCGGAGCCCAGCAGGGCGCGCATCGGTGTCAGGGTGTCGTTGGTGAGACGGCCGGACCAGGCCAGGTCCCAGAGGGCATCGGCGAGCTGGGGGTCGGTGGCGTCCGGATGGGTGGTGGCGCGGACCTGGTCGGCGATCTGGCGGAAGAACAGGCCGTAGCCCCCGGAGAGGGCGTTCAGGACCGATTCGTGCAGCGCCGTCAGCTCCAGCGGGTGGGGCGGGGGCAGGAGCAGGGGGGCCGCGTCCGCCAGGTACAGGGAGACCCAGCCGTCCTTGCCGGGGATAGCGCCCGCACCGGCCCAGACGACCTCTCCGGCGGCGGTGAGCTCGTCGAGCATCGCCGGGGTGTAGCCCGTCACACGGGACGGCAGGACCAGCTTCTCCAGGGCGGAGGCGGGGACGGACGCCCCCTGGAGCT
The DNA here is from genome assembly GCF_055573695.1 of Streptomyces sp. NPDC030143. Lineage (NCBI taxonomy): Bacteria > Bacillati > Actinomycetota > Actinomycetes > Kitasatosporales > Streptomycetaceae > Streptomyces > Streptomyces sp. NPDC030143. Next base: position 96,783 of record NZ_JBVIAY010000022.1, on the reverse strand, counting down.
GTTCGAGCGCACGGACCAGGCCGTCGACGCCGCGCAGGGCGTGACCCTGGCCGATGTGCTGCCACTGGGGCAGGAACTGGGCGAGCGCGGCGGGCGGGACGGGTTCCAGCTCCTGTCGCAAGGCGGCCAGGGAGCGGCGGCGCAGCCGACGCAGGACGGCAGCGTCGCACCACTCCTGGCCGATGCCAGCCGGATGGAACTCGCCCTGGACGATGCGGCCGCCCGCCGACAGCCGTTGCAGGGCGCCCTCGGTGACCGCCACGCCCAGGCCGAAGCGGGCGGCGGCGGTGGTGGAGGTGAACGGGCCGTGGGTGCGGGCGTGGCGGGCGAGGAGGTCGCCGAGCGGGTCCTTCACCGGCTCGGTGAAGGCCTCCGGGACGCCGACGGGCAGGGCGGTGCCGAGGGCGTCGCGCAGGCGGCCCGCGTCCTCGATCGCCGCCCAGTGATCGGCGCCGGCGATCCGGACCCGGATGGCGCGCCGCGCGGAGGCGAGTTCCCGCGCCCAGTGCGGTTCGGCGCCGCGCTCGGCCAGTTCGGCGTCGGTGAGCGGGCCCAGCACCCGCAGCGCGTCGGCGACGCCCTCGGGATCCTTGACGCGGCGCTCCTCGGCGAGCCACTGCAGCTCGCGCTCCAGCTCGGTGAGCACCTCGGCGTCGAGCAGTTCGCGCAGCTCCGCCTGGCCGAGGAGCTCCGCGAGCAGCCGCGAGTCCAGGGACAGCGCGGCGGCGCGGCGCTCGGCGAGCGGGGAGTCGCCCTCGTAGAGGAACTGGGCGACGTACCCGAACAGCAGCGAACGCGCGAAGGGCGAGGGCTCCGGTGTGGTCACCTCGACCAGGCGCACCTTGCGGGACTCGAGGTCGCCCATCAGCTCCACGAGTCCCGGCACGTCGAAGACGTCCTGGAGGCACTCGCGGACCGCTTCCAGGACGATCGGGAACGATCCGAACTCGCTCGCCACCTGGAGCAGCTGGGCGGCGCGCTGGCGCTGCTGCCACAGTGGGGTTCGCCTGCCCGGGTTGCGGCGCGGCAGCAGCAGCGCGCGGGCGGCGCACTCGCGGAAGCGGGCCGCGAACAGGGCCGAGCCGCCGACCTGGTCGGTGACGACCTGGTCGACCTCGCCCTTGTCGAAGACGACGTCCGCCGCGCCGACGGGTGCCTGCTCGGGGTCGTACTCCGTGCCTGCCTTCGCCGGCTCCTGGTCCAGCAGGTCCAGGCTCATCAGGTCGGCGTCCGGCAGCCGCAGGACGATGCCGTCGTCGGCGTGCATGACCTGGGCGTCCATGCCGTACCGCTCGGAGAGCCTGGCGCCGAGGGCGAGGGCCCAGGGGGCGTGCACCTGGGCGCCGAAGGGGGAGTGCACGACCACCCGCCAGTCGCCCAGTTCGTCGCGGAATCGCTCCACGACGATCGTGCGGTCGTCCGGGACGTGGCCGCAGGCCTGGCGCTGTTCCGCCAGGTAGGAGAGCACGTTGTCCGCCGCCCAGGCGTCCAGGCCGGCGGTCAGCAGCCGCAGTCGGGCGTCCTCCTCGGGCAGGGAGCCCACCTCGCGCAGGAACGCGCCCACCGCCCGCCCGAGCTCCAGGGGGCGGCCCAGCTGGTCGCCCTTCCAGAACGGGAGGCGGCCCGGGACGCCCGGGGCGGGGGAGACCAGGACGCGGTCGCGGGTGATGTCCTCGATGCGCCAGGAGCTGGTGCCCAGCGTGAAGACGTCACCCACGCGGGACTCGTAGACCATCTCCTCGTCGAGCTCGCCGACCCGGCCGCCGCCCTTCTTGGGGTCGGCGCCCGCCAGGAAGACGCCGAAGAGGCCGCGGTCCGGGATGGTGCCACCGGAGGTCACGGCGAGCCGCTGGGCGCCGGGGCGGCCGGTGACCGTCCCGGCGACGCGGTCCCACACCACGCGCGGGCGCAGCTCGGCGAAGGCGTCGGAGGGGTAGCGGCCGGCGAGCATGTCGAGGACCGCGGTGAACGCGGACTCGGGGAGGGCGGCGAAGGGGGCGGCCCGGCGGACCGTGGTGAGCAGGTCGTCGAACTGCCAGGTGTCCATCGCCGTCATGGCGACGATCTGCTGGGCCAGTACGTCGAGCGGGTTGGCGGGGACGCGCAGGGACTCGATGGCGCCGGTGCGCATGCGCTCGGTGACGACGGCGGCCTGGACCAGGTCGCCGCGGTACTTGGGGAAGACCACGCCGGTGGAGACGGCTCCCACCTGGTGGCCCGCGCGCCCGACGCGCTGCAGGCCCGAGGCCACGGACGGCGGGGACTCGACCTGGACGACGAGGTCGACGGCGCCCATGTCGATGCCCAGCTCCAGGCTGGAGGTGGCCACGACGGCCGGCAGCCGGCCCGCCTTGAGGTCCTCCTCCACGAGCGCCCGCTGCTCCTTGGAGACCGAGCCGTGGTGGGCGCGCGCGATGACGGCGGGCGCGCCCTGGGCCGCGCCCGAGCCGCCCATCAGCTCGGCGGGCGCGTGCTGCTCGTCGAGAGGCTCACCGGTGGCCCGTTCGTAGGCGATCTCGTTGAGGCGGTTGCAGAGCCGCTCGGCGAGACGCCGGGAGTTCGCGAAGACGATCGTGGAACGGTGGGCCTGGACGAGGTCGGTGATGCGCTCCTCGACGTGGGGCCAGATCGACGGCCGTTCCGCGCCCTCGGAGCCGTCGGCGACCGGGGAACCGCCCAGCTCGGCCAGATCCTCCACCGGGACCACGACGGACAGGTCGAACTCCTTGCCCGACTCCGGCTGGACGATCTCCACCTTGCGGCGCGGAGAGAGGTAACGGGCCACCTCGTCGACCGGACGGACGGTCGCCGAGAGGCCGATGCGGCGGGCCGGCTTCGGCAACAGCTCGTCCAGGCGCTCCAGGGAGAGCGCGAGGTGCGCTCCGCGCTTGGTGCCGGCCACCGCGTGGACCTCGTCGAGGATCACCGTCTCGATGCCGGTGAGCGCGTCGCGGGTGGCCGACGTCAGCATCAGGAACAGGGACTCCGGGGTGGTGATCAGGATGTCCGGCGGCCTGGTGGACAGGGCACGGCGCTCGGCGGGCGGGGTGTCGCCGGAGCGGATGCCGACCTTCACCTCGGGCTCGGGCAGGCCCAGGCGCACCGACTCCTGGCGGATGCCGGTCAGGGGGCTGCGGAGGTTGCGCTCCACGTCGACCGCGAGGGCCTTGAGCGGGGAGACGTACAGGACGCGGCAGCGCTTCTTCGGGTCGGCGGGCGGGGGCGTCGCGGCCAGTTGGTCCAGGGCGGCGAGGAAGGCGGCCAGGGTCTTGCCGGAACCGGTCGGGGCCACCACCAGCACGTCGGACCCCTCGCGGAGGGCCTGCCACGCGCCCGCCTGGGCCGCGGTGGGCGCGGAGAACGCCCCCGTGAACCAGCCGCGGGTCGCGGGGGAGAAGCCGTCCAGGGCTCGGTGTGCGGAGCTGACCATGCGTCCATCCTGCACCCGGGCACTGACAATCGCTCTGACCAGCGCGGATGCGGTCCGGCATCCGGCGCCTCGGCACCGGCGGGCGCCGGGCCGCCGGGGACGGGCGGGCATGCGGACCGACGCGGTGCGCCGGGCGCGGTGGTGGAGGATGGGGAGTATGGGGCTGGAGCGGGCGCGGCACTGGCAGTACGCGGAGCTGCCGGGCGTCGATCTGTTGCGGGCGCGCTACGTGCGCAAGAGGTTCGTGCGCCACACGCACGAGAACTTCGTGATCGCCGCCATCGCGGAGGGCGTGGAGGTCTTCCACCACGGCGGGGTCGACCAGTACGCCGGGGCCGGCGCCCTCGCCCTGGTCAACCCGGACACCGCGCACACCGGCCGGGCCGGTGTGCCCGAGGGGTGGCGGTACGGGGCCGTGTATCCGTCGCCGGAACTGGTCGCGGAGATAGCGGCCGAGACCACGGCCCTGCGGGGCACCCCCGCGTTCGTCAGTCCGGTGCTCGACGACCGTACGCCGCCGCCCTCGTGCACCGGGTGCTGCGGGCCGCGGACGAGGGGAACGCGCTGGCCGCCGACACGCTGCTGAGAGTCGCCGTGACCCGGCTGCTGCGCTTGAACGGCGGCCCCCTGCCGGAGCGGCCGGCGCGCACGGCCGGGGCGCGCGTCGCCGCACGCGCGCGTGCCGTGCTGGAGGAGCGGATCGCCGATCCGCCCACCCTGGAGGTGCCGGCCGACGGTCTGGGGACCAGCCCCTTCGCCCTGCTGCGCGCGTTCCGTGACGCCTACGGGATGCCGCCCCACACCTGGCTCACCGACGCCCGCGTCCGCCGGGCGCGCCGACGCGGGGACGGCGCCGGCCGAGGCGGCCGTCGCGGTGGGGTTCACCGACCAGCCGCACCTCAACCGCCACTTCACCCGGATCGTGGGCGTGCCGCCGGGCGCTTCCCAGCGTGAGCGCAAGAACGTACAAGACCCCGGGCGGCGGCTGCTCCTACCGTCCGGCGGGTGGCAGAACAGACAGCAGCGCAGACGTGGACGCCGGCGGTGGACGCCGGCCGGACTCCGCCGTCGTCCGGGACGCCCTCGGCGTCGGGGTCGCCGTGGGACTCTCCGGGTTCGCCTTCGGGGTGACCTCGGCGGGCAGCGGGCTCAGCGTGTGGCAGAGCTGCGCGCTGAGCCTTCTGGTGTTCACCGGCGCCTCGCAGTTCGCGCTCGTCGGGCTGCTCGTTCCGACCGGCGTCCTCGAGCGGCCCCTGGTACGACGGCTGGCGGCGCTGCTGCCCGTGGCCCTGCTCGCCGCCCTCACCGCCCAGCAGACCTTCGCCGACGGGCAGGCCCTCGTGCTCGACGCGAAGGCCGCCGGGCTCGCCGCGGCCGCCGTGGCGCTCGTCCTGCGAGCGCCGTTCCTGCTGGTCGTCGCGGTGGCCGTGGTCGTCACGGCGGGGGTGCGGGCCCTCGCCGGGTGACCGGGGCCCTCCGGCGACCGGGCCGGCATCCGGGCGTGCGCTCCCCCGGACACCCTCTTCGTCAGCCGACGGGGCGGCCGTACGCCCTGAGGGTGCGCAGGGCCTCGACGGTCACCATGGGGCGGGCCTCCAGGGCGGTACCCGGCGCCCAGCGGCGCCATCGGATCGGCCAGCCGCCGTCCTCCTGCTGCTCGGCGGCGAGGAAGTCCAGGGAGCGGGCCATCTCGTCGTCGGTGAACCACGCGCGCGCGAGGGAGCCGGGGGCGCGGGCGAAGTCGTACGGGAAGTGGTGCTCGCCGGGGGCGTAGCCCGAAGCGACCGGGAAGGCGTCCAGGCGGTCGGGGTCCAGGACGGCCAGCCGGTGCTCGCGGACCAGACGGCCCAGCCGGTCTGCGGCCGCCTCCGCGCGCGGGCGGTCGGGTGCGGAGTCCAGGAAGGCCACGGCGGCCTGGATCTCGTAGGGGTGGGACGTCTCCAGCGCGTCCACCGCCTGCCAGCAGTAGTCCGTGGCTCGGAACAGCCACGCGTGCCAGACCTCGTTGCGGTGCAGCACGCCGACCACCGGGCCGGTCGCAAGGAGTTCGCTCGGCGGGTCGTCCACGATCGGCACGAACGGCGCCGCCGGATAGCCGCGTTGGCTGGGATGCACCGCCGGGAGCGCTCCGTCAGCGGTCGAGACGGAGGTGAGATAGCGGCACAGCCGTTCCACCCGCTGCCCTCCGCAGCGCCCCAGGGCGTCCAGGACGCGCAGGGCGCGAACGGTGTGCAGGGGCTGGCTGACGGGGCCGCGCAGATCGGGTTCCAGCGCGTGGCCGTACCCCCCGTCCTCGTTGCGGTAGGCGTCGAGCGCCGTCTCGACGGGGTCGGCGGCGCCATGGAGGAAGTGGTACGCGAAGAGGCGCTGCTCCAGCACGCGCGCGGTGAGCCAGACGAAGTGCTCGGCGCGGAAGAGTGGGGAGGGCGCCCGGGGCGTCGGGGGGAGTGGGGATGCTCCTGGTTCGGCCATGGGTCAGACCGTAGGGCGGAAAGCGGTCTCCGCAGGCCGTCCCGGCAGGGGCCACCCCCGGGGGCGGGATACTGGTGTCATGCGGTTGACGGTCTTCTGGCAGCGGATGGACGAGCACTTCGGCACGGGCTACGCCGACACCTTCGCGCGTGATCACGTGATGACGGAACTCGGCGGGCGCACGGTGCACGAGGCGCTCGCGGCCGGCTGGGACGCCAAGGACGTGTGGCGCGTGGTGTGCGCGGTGATGAACGTTCCGCAGGAGAAGCGCTGATCCGTCACGGAGATCGTCCGGGGTCTCCGATTGTCGGTGGCGTGGGCGAGACTTGGTCCGTGGCACCCACTGACGAGACAGGGCAGGTCGGCCCGCACACATCCCCTTCGGACACGACGCCTCCCGCCAGGCCCCCGGCAGGCGGCGATGCCGTGCCCGGCGGGCGCATGCCGCGCTGGCTCCCGCGCGCGATGCTGCTCGCGTTCGCTCTCTTCGGTGTGTTCCAGCTGAGCACCTGGGCCTTCCACCAGCTCACCGGTCTGCTGATCAACATCCTCATCGCCTTCTTCCTGGCTCTCGCCATAGAACCCGCGGTGAGCCGGATGGCCGCCCGTGGCATGCGCAGGGGGCTCGCCACCTTCCTGGTCTTCTTCGGTCTGCTGATCGGCTTCGCGGGCTTCTTCACCCTGCTCGGCTCGATGCTCGCGGGGCAGATCATCAAGATGATCGAGGACTTTCCGCAGTACCTCGACTCCGTGATCAACTGGATCAACACCACGTTCCACACCGACCTCAGGCGGGTGGACATCCAGGAGGGGCTGCTCCACTCCGACTGGCTGAGGCGGTACGCGCAGAACAGCGCGGCCGGCGTCCTGGACATCTCCACGCAGGTCCTGGGCGGCCTGTTCCAGCTCCTGACGATCGCGCTGTTCTCGTTCTACTTCGCCGCCGACGGGCCCCGCCTGCGCCGCGCCCTGTGCTCCGTGCTGCCGCCCGCACGGCAGGCCGAGGTGCTGCGCGCGTGGGAGATCGCCGTCGACAAGACCGGCGGCTACCTGTACTCGCGCGGACTGATGGCCCTCGTCTCCGGCGGGGCCCACTACGTCCTGCTGCAGGTCCTCGGTATCCCGTACGCGCCCGCACTCGCCATGTGGGTGGGCGTCGTCTCGCAGTTCATCCCGACCATCGGCACGTATCTGGCGGGCGCGCTGCCGATGCTGATCGCCTTCACGGTCACGCCGCTGTACGCCGTCTGGGTGCTGATCTTCGTCGTGGTCTACCAGCAGTTCGAGAACTACATGCTCCAGCCCAAGCTGACCTCGAAGACGGTGGACGTGCACCCCGCCGTCGCCTTCGGTTCGGTCGTCGCCGGCACCGCCCTCCTCGGCGCGGTCGGCGCCCTGGTCGCGATCCCGGCGGTCGCCACGCTGCAGGCGTTCCTGGGCGCGTACGTGAAGCGGTACGACGTCACGGACGACCCCCGTGTCCACGGGCACCGCAGACGGGGTGAAGGCCCGAACCCGCTGACGCGCGCGCGGCGGCTGTGGTCCAGGGCGCGGCGGCGCACCGCCGGGTCGGGGAGCGGCTCCGGCGACAGGCCGTGAGGGTCGGTACGGCCGGGGGACGGTGTCCACGAGCGTGTCGGCACCGGGTCACCCGGGCCGGGGCCGGTGTCCGCGAGCGTGCCGGTGCCCGGCCGTCCGGGCCGCTGCCGGTGCGGTAGCTGCCCGGCCGTCCGGGCCGCTGCCGGTGCGGTGGACGCAGCCTTCGGAGTGCCGCGTGGTGCGCTTGACACCAAAATCGAACATCCATTCTTATGGAGGCTCCGGTGAGGCTCTCGGTGAGGATTCTGTCCCGGTTTGGACAGGTAGGTACCCGAGTTATCCACAGGCCGGGCCGGCGTCGGGGCGCATTGTCAGTGGCAGGCGTTAGCGTCTTTGACGTGAAGCGATCGACTCAAGCAAACCGGGTGGAACCCATGGCAGGAACCGACCGCGAGAAGGCGCTGGACGCCGCACTCGCACAGATTGAACGACAATTCGGCAAGGGCGCGGTCATGCGCATGGGCGAGCGGTCGATGGAACCCATCGAGGTCATCTCGACCGGGTCGACCGCCCTGGACGTGGCCCTGGGCGTCGGTGGCCTGCCGCGCGGCCGTGTCGTGGAGATCTACGGACCGGAGTCCTCCGGTAAGACCACGCTGACCCTGCACGCCGTGGCCAACGCCCAGAAGGCCGGCGGACAGGTCGCCTTCGTGGACGCCGAGCACGCCCTCGACCCCGAGTACGCGAAGAAGCTCGGCGTCGACATCGACAACCTGATCCTCTCCCAGCCGGACAACGGCGAGCAGGCCCTGGAGATCGTGGACATGCTCGTCCGCTCCGGTGCCCTCGACCTGATCGTCATCGACTCCGTCGCCGCGCTCGTCCCGCGCGCGGAGATCGAGGGCGAGATGGGCGACAGCCACGTCGGTCTGCAGGCCCGCCTGATGAGCCAGGCCCTGCGGAAGATCACCAGTGCGCTCAACCAGTCCAAGACCACCGCGATCTTCATCAACCAGCTCCGCGAGAAGATCGGTGTGATGTTCGGCTCCCCCGAGACCACGACCGGTGGCCGCGCGCTGAAGTTCTACGCCTCGGTGCGCATCGACATCCGCCGCATCGAGACCCTGAAGGACGGTACCGAGGCGGTCGGCAACCGCACCCGCTGCAAGGTCGTCAAGAACAAGGTCGCGCCTCCCTTCAAGCAGGCCGAGTTCGACATCCTCTACGGCCATGGCATCAGCCGCGAGGGCGGCCTGATCGACATGGGCGTGGAGCACGGCTTCGTCCGCAAGGCAGGCGCCTGGTACACGTACGAGGGCGACCAGCTCGGCCAGGGCAAGGAGAACGCCCGCAACTTCCTCAAGGACAACCCCGACCTCGCCAACGAGATCGAGAAGAAGATCAAGGAGAAGCTGGGCGTGGGCGTCCGTCCGGCCGAGCCCGCGGCCGAGCCCGCCGCGGACACCGCACCGACCCCGGGGACGTCCGCGGACGACGCCGCCAAGACGGTCCCCGCTGCCGCCAAGGCCGCCAAGACCAAGGCCGCAGCTGCCAAGAGCTGATCCGTGACGCGACGAACGGACCGGGCCGAGTACGACGCCCACCCCGGCACCCCCCGGGAACCGGGGAGCCTTGCCGGCGGCCCCGCCCGAGGTGACGAACGGCCAGACGGCCGACCGGACGACGACGTGTCCGGCCGGCCCGACCACGGCCGGTACGGCGACGACGGGACCTCCGACGGCGAAGGGCGACGCCGCGGCGGCCGGACGGGGCGCGGCACCGACGGCGGTCCACGGGGTGGGCGTGGGCGCCGCCGACGGGGCTTCGGAGAACCGTCCACCGAGGACGAAGGCGCTTCCCTCTCGTCGAGGGCCGAGAAGGGGGAGCCTTCAGGGGACCCGGCTGAGCGGGCACGGGCGATCTGCCTGCGCCTGCTCACCGGGACCCCGCGCACGCGCAAGCAACTCGCCGACGCCCTGCACAAGCGGGAGATCCCGGACGACATCGCCGAGGAGGTGCTCTCGCGGTTCGAGGAGGTCGGGCTGATCGACGACAGTGCCTTCGCGGGCGCCTGGGTGGAGTCCCGGCACCACGGCCGGGGGCTGGCCCGCCGGGCGCTCGCACAGGAACTGCGGACCAAGGGCGTCGACTCGACACTGATCGACGAGGCCGTCGCCCAGCTCGACTCCGACCAGGAGGAGTCCACCGCACGCGACCTGGTCGACCGCAAACTGCGTTCGACCCGCGGCCTCGACCGGGACAAACGGCTCCGCCGTCTCGCCGGCATGCTCGCGCGCAAGGGCTACTCCCAGGGCATGGCCCTGCGAGTGGTCCGCCAGGCGCTGGAGGCAGAGGGGGAGGACGCGGAGTTCCTGGAGGGCGAGGAGTTCTGAGGGACGTGGGGCAGGGCGGCGTTCCCGCGCGGTCTGCGGCGCCGTCGAACACCCCGCGCCCGCGGACCCGGCCATCGGTCACCGACCATCGGCCACCGGCCGGGAACCGGCCGTGACCCCGGCACCTCCTCTGACTCCTCGACGCCCGGGTGGGGCTAACCCCCCGTCAGGGACGCCGGGTCACCGCAGTGCACAGAGCCCTGTGCACAGACGACTGTGTAGCCATGCCACAGCATCCCGACCCCGGTGGGCCCGCCACAGCGAAAGCCGCAGGAGATCGCGCCCTCGCTGCCCCCGTCGAACTCGGCGATCTCGCCGCGCTCAAGGCGCTCGCCCAGCCGCGCCGTCAGCGCGTGCTCGAACACCTCACCCTGCACGGCCCGGCCACGTCGGCGACGCTCGCCCGCGCCCTCGGCCTGAACACCGGGGCGACCAGCTACCACCTGCGCGAGCTGGCCCGTTACGGCTTCGTCGAGGAGACGGACGGCCGGACGGCCGCCCGGGAGGAGCCCCGGTGCCGTGAGCGCTGGTGGCGGGCCGTCCCCGGCGACCGCCGCTTCCCGCCGCGCAGCCGGCAGAGCCCCGAGATGCGGCACGTCATGGACGAGCTCAACCACCACGCCTACGCCGCCGACCTGGAACTCTTCGAGCGACTCCAGCGGGACGCGCACGACGACGACCCCTGGGCGGACGCCTTCCCCTACTCGCGCGGGACCATCCGGCTCACGCTGCCCGAACTCCGGGCGTTCTTCGAGGAGTACATCGCCCTCCTCAACCGCTACCGGCGGCCCGAATCCCGCACCCCGCCCGACGCGCGCACGCTGCTCACCCGGTTCCTCGCCTTCCCCGCCCCCACCACCGAAGAGGTAGAACGCCCATGATGCTGCGCTACGCCCTCACCTCCCTGCGCGCACGCAAGACGGCCTTCCTCGGTGCCTTCCTCGCCCTGATGTGCGCCGCTGCCCTGATCACCGCGTGCGGCACCCTCCTGGAGACAGGACTGCGCGGCACCATCCGCACCGAGCGGTATGCCGCGACCCCCGTCGTCGTCTCCGCCGACCAGAACGTGCACCAGAGAACCGTCAAACACAAGAAGGGCAAGACGAAGGTCAAGCACAAGGCGAAACCCGTCGCCGAACGCGCCTGGCTCCCGGCAGGTCTCGCACGCACCCTGGCCGACACGCCGGGCGTCGCCCGAGTCGTCCCCGAACTCACCTTCCTCGCCGAGCCGTCGGCACCCACGGCCGACGGCGCCCGCCTCACCGGCAGGCCCTCCCACGGCCACTCCTGGGAGTCCGCCGCACTGACGCCGTACCGGCTCATCACGGGGGCCGCCCCCGAGCGAGCCGACGAGATCGTCGTCGACCGGTACCTCGCCGAGCGGGCCCACCTCGTCCCCGGAGACCGTCTCACCGTCCAGTCGACGCAGGCACCCCGCGCCTACCGCGTCACCGGAATCGCCGCCCCCGCCACGGACGTACGCCACCAGACGTCGCTGTTCTTCTCCGCGGCCGAGGCCCGCCGGCTCGCCGCCCACCCGGGGCAGGTCACCGCGTTCGGAGTGATCCCGCGGCCGGGCACGGACCCGGGCAGACTGCGGGAGGCCGTGGTGGCGGCCCTGGAGGGCACGAGCGCACAGGTCGCCGTCGGGGACGCACGGGGACCGGTCGAGTTCCTGGACGCCGCCGCGGCCCGCACCCGACTGGTCAGCATGGGCGGCGCGATGGGCGGCACCTCACTGCTCGTCGCGGTCCTCGTGGTCGTCGGGACCTTCGCGCTGACCGTCCAGCAACGCCACCGTGAACTCGCCCTGCTGCGCGCCGTGGCCGCCACCTCCGGGCAGGTCCGCGCCCTCCTCGGACGGGAGGCGCTGCTCGTCGGCGCGGCGGCGGGAACAGCCGGCGCCCTCCTCGGCCTGCCGCTCGGCAGCCGCCTGCACGACAGGTTCGTCGCCCTGGGCGCCGTACCCGCCACGCTCGAGCACGGCGTGAGCGTCTTCCCGCCCCTGGTCGCCCTCACCGCAACCCTGCTCGGAGCGTGGGCCTCCGCGCGGATCGCCTCCCGTCGGGTCATCCGGATCCGCCCCACCGAGGCCCTCGCCGAAGCCCGGTCCGAACGCACCCGGCCCGCCTGGGGCCGTATCCTCGCCGGTCTGCTCCTGCTCGCCGGCGGTGGCGTCCTCGTCGTCCTGCTCGGCGTCCTGCGCACCGAAGCCGCCTCGACGCCCGTGACGTTCCTCGCCGTCGTCGTCCTGTCCACCTCCGTCGCCCTCCTCGGGCCGCTCCTCGTCAAGGCGGCCGCCCTCTTCCTCGCCGGTCCGCTGCGCCTGACCGGACCACAAGGCAGGCTCGCCAGGGCCAACCTCCGCGGCAACGCCGTCCGTATGGCCTCCGTCGTCACCCCCCTCACCCTGCTCGTCGGCATGACCTGCACCGTCCTGTTCGTGCAGCCCACGCTCGGGGACGCGGCCCGCGCCCAGGCCCGCGAAGGCGTCACCGCCGACTGGGTCGTCGCCTCACGAGGCCCCGGTGTCCCCACCGAGGCGGCACGGCGACTGCGCGACGGAGGAGACGTCGTCACCGAGGTCGTCCGCACGACCGTCCGGGTCGGGCTCGACAAGTTTGCGGCCCAGGGCGTCACGCCCGCCGGACTCGCCCGCACCTGGGACCCGGACGTCACCGCCGGCTCCCTCGGCAAGCTCTCCGGACGCACCGTCGCCGTCAGTGAACTGGCCGCGGACCAGCTGCACCTGACACCCGGCAGCACCCTGAGGCTGACGCTCGGCGACGGCACTCCCGCCACCCTCACCGTGGCCGCCGTCTACGCCAGGGGGCTCGGCTTCGGCGACCTCACCTTCGACCACGACCTGCTCGCACGCCACGTCGACAACCCGCTCTCCTCCTCGCTCCTTGTCAGCACGGACCGTACACAGACACAACTCGCGGCTACGCTCCGTGAGTTCCCGGGGGTCACCGTTCTCTCCCCGGGCGCCGCCGACTCGCTCCAAGCGGCCCGGCAGCAGGCGAACGCGGAGGTCAATCTCCTGGCCATGGGGCTCGTGCTGGCCTTCACGGCCATCGCCGTGGTCAACACGCTCGCCATGTCCGTCTCCGAACGGGTGAGGGAGTTCGCGCTGCTGCGTCTCGCCGGGGCGACCCGCCGTCAGGTGCTGCGCATGCTGCGTCTGGAGGCGCTGTCGGTCCTGCTCCTCGCCACGGCCCTCGGCAGTGGGATCGCCCTGAGCGTCCTGACCGGTTTCAGCGTCGGCATGACGGGCGGCGCGGCACCGGCGGTCACGCCCCTGGTGTATGCCGCGGTGGTCGCGGTGGCCGGCCTCCTCGCCCTCGCCGCGACGGCGCTGCCGGGCCGGATGGCGTTGCGCGTCCGCGCGGTGACGGTGGCGACCGCCAAGGAGTGACCGGCCGTCGCGAAGGAGCGCGTGCGTGGCACGGCGGGCGTGGACAGCCCTACGAGGTGACCGGCAGTCCCGCCGCCCGCCAGGCCTGGAACCCGCCGACCAGGTCGGTGGCCCGGCGCAGGCCCACCTGGTGCAGCGAGGCGGCGGCCAGGCTCGAGGCGTAGCCCTCGTTGCAGATCACGACGATCCGCAGGTCGTGACCGGTGGCCTCGGGGAGACGGTGGCTGCCCTGCGGATCGAGGCGCCACTCGAGCTCGTTGCGCTCGACGACCAGCGCACCCGGGATGAGCCCGTCCCGTTCGCGCAGGGCCGCGTAGCGGATGTCGACGAGTACGGCCTCGCCCGCGCGGGCGGCCTCGAAAGCCTCCCGCGCCTCCACGCGCGCGTACCCGGCACGCACACGCTCGAGCAACACGTCTATGCCGAGGGACGCTCCCGGCGGCTCAGCCTGCTCAGGCTGCCCGACGTGTCGAGGCCGCTCGGTCTGCTGAGCCGTCCCGGTCTGCTGGGCCTGCTCGGCCGGCTGAGCCCTCTTGGTCCGCTCAGGGGACTCGGTCCCCTCGACCGTCACGTTCTGCTCAGCAGTCACCTTCTCTACAGCGGTCACCTTCTCTACGACCGTCACCTTCTGTACGACAGCCACGTTCCGCACGGCCGTCCCGTTCCGCTCGCCGCTCACTGCCAGTCCTCCGGGCGCTCGACCTGCTCCAGGCGCAGCACCTGGCCCGACCGGCTGTAGCGGCGGATGCGCGGCAGCGGCGGGTAGTAGGCGTGGACGGAGATCGCGTGCTCGTCCGTGGACTCGTTGAGCACCTCGTGGACGTGGTGGCGTCCGAAGGCGCGACCCAGGCCCGCCGCCAGCCGGCGCGAGCGGTCGACGCCGTCCGACAGCTCCAGGGTCCTCCAGCCGTCGGTGGGCAGCCGGGCGGCGAGCGAGTTCTCCGTGAGCGTTCCCCGAGCGGTGAGGAAGGCACCCACGGAGTCGGCGTGGTCGTGCCAGCCGGTTCCGGTGCCGGGCGGCCAGCCGATCAGCCACGCCTCGCTGCCGCCGGGGCCCTCCAGGCGCACCCAGGTACGGCCCTCCGGATCGAGGGGGAGCGAGGAGACCAGATCGGGGTCGGCGGCCGTACGCCGGACGAAGTCGAGGAGCTCCGCCTGAGTGGGCGGAACGACGGCGGCAGACAGGGAAGGGGAGACTGACACGGGTACCGTCCTGGAAGCGTTCGCGGGGCGCGCGGCAGCGCGAGGGCGCATCGGCGTATCGCGGCGCGCGCCGGTGGAAGAGGGATGCGAGTTCAGCAGGACGGACGACACACGCAGCCCGCATAGCGGACGAGGTCCATATGGACCCTCCGCCACAGGCGCACACAGGTGTCGGTCACGATGCGGAGTACAGCATGCCGGTGCGCATCGGTCAACTGAGTGTCACGATCCGGACCGCAGGGTGACCGTGAGTGGAATCAGCCGATCATCACACCACCGCACATGCCGCGAGCTTCGGCACCTCACACGCCGCGAGCCTTTCGGCACCGCCACCGCCGTGAGCCCCCGGCACCCACCCCGCACACAGCCACCGCCCCCACGCGCCACGCACCCACCTCACTTCACACTCGCCCCGGCCCCCGCCCCGGCCCCCGCACCCGCTTCGGCCTCAGCCTCCGCTCCGGCCCTCGCTCCCACATCCCCACCCATCGCCGTCTCCGCCGCCGTGTACAGATCGGCCGGCCGCACGCCGCTCAGCGCCGTGACCAGGTGGCCGTCGGGGCGGATCAGCAGGACCGTGTGGGCGGCCGCGCCCGGATAGGCCTCGGTGACCAGCAGCTCCGCCGGGCAGGGCAGGGCCGTCACCGCGGCGGCGAGCCGGGGCATGATGCCGGCGCCCACCCAGTGCTTGCGCTCCCACACGCCCGTGCCCGGCGCGATGAGCACGACGAGCAGGGCGCCGCGGCCCAGCCGGTCGTGGAGCCGCACGAACGAGCCGTCCTCCGCCGTGACCCGTACGTCCTCCACCGGCGAGCCGGGGGGCGTGGCCACGGGGACCGCCGCCTCCAGCTCCTGGGGTGTGAGCGGGGAGCCGACGTGCGTGCCCGGCGCGCCCAGGGGCCCGCGCCCCAGGTGACCGTCCGTGAGCAGCAGGTCGTGACCGCGGGCGGTGCCGGGGACGTACGCCCTTATGCCGCCGCCGCCGCGCAGCAGCGGAAGCGCCTGGTCGGCGGCGCGCAACCGGGCGGCGACGATCGCACGCCGCTCGGTCTGGTAGCTGTCGAGCAGCGCCTCCTGCGGTCCGTGGTGCCAGGCCAGCGCCAGCTTCCAGGCGAGGTTGTCGGCGTCCCGCAGCCCCTCCTCGAGGCCCTGTGAGCCGAGCGCGCCGAGCAGGTGCGCGGCGTCCCCGGCGACGAAGACCCGCCCCACGCGCCAGCGGCGGGCCAGCCGGTGGTGCACGGTGTGGACACCGGTGTCGAGCAGCTCGTACGGCGGGGTCGTGCCGTCGCTCCAGCCGGCGAGGGTCTCCCGGACGCGGGAGACCAGCAGTTCGGGCGTGACCAGGTCCTTGCCGGGCGGCAGCAGCCAGTCCAGGCGCCAGACGCCGTCCGGGAGCGGGCGACCGGTGATCTCCCCGGCGGAGGGACCGGACGTCCGCCACGGCGGCGCCCGATGGAGCAACGCCTCACCGGCCCACGGAAGCTCCGTGCGCAGCGCGGCCACGGCGTGCCGCTCCACCGCCGTACGGCCGGGGAAGCGGATGTCGAGGAGCTTGCGGACCGTGGAGCGCGGGCCGTCGCAGCCCACCAGGAAGCTGCCGCGCCACCACGTACCCCGGGGGCCGCGGGTGTGGGCGGTGACACCGGAAGGTTCCTGCTCGACGGTGTCCAGGCGGCTGTCCACGGCGATCCGCACCAGCCGCTCGCCGGCGAGGGCTGCGCGCAGGACGCCGGTCAGCGCGTGCTGCGTCAGGTGCACGGGCGCGTCCTCGCCCTCGTCGAACGTGACCGCGCGCGTCACCTGCCTGCGCCGCATCGCCCGCCATCCGGCCCAACGGCATCCGGCCGCGGCGAGGGAGGTTCCCGTGAGCCGTTCCACGAGGGCGGTGGTGTCGGCGCGCAGGACGACGCTGCGGGCGAGCCGCGGTTCGTCCTTGCCCGGACCCTCGTCGAGGACGATCGACGGCACCTCCTGCCGCGCCAGCGACAGGGCGAGCGTCAGCCCCACGGGCCCCGCTCCGACGATGATCACCGGGTCCACGGTGTGCCGCCCCCTGCCCGCGAAGGTGTCCTGAGGGACGTGAGTGAACAAGAGGTTGGAGCAGGGTGCACGATCACAGAACGTATGCAACCCATTGCCGCTGCTTGCGTCAAGCGACGGAGGCAGTGGCGAGCCCGCCACTGCCTCCGTACAGGTCAACCCGCTTGAAAGGTTCTTGCACCATGCCCGCCCGGGTCGCGCGGCCTGATCAGGCGCTCATGGTGCAAGGACCCCTGAGTGCGCGTCAGATGCCGCCGCCCGCGCCGGTGCCGTAGGTGCCGGGCACCGCGGCGGGGTTGTCCTCGACCTCTTCCGGTGCGAGCACCGCGCCCGTGCTGCGCTTGCTGCGCCGCAGTCGGCCCTCCAGCCAGGAGGCGAACGAGGTGAGGAGGAAGTTGAGGACGATGAAGACGATCGCCACGACGATGAAGCTCGGGACGACGTTGGCGTAGTTGGCCGCCAGGGTGCTCCGGGCGTTCAGCAGCTCGGTGAAGCCCAGCATCACGCCGCCCAGCGCGGTGTCCTTCACGATGACCACGAGCTGGCTGACGATGGCCGGCAGCATCGCGGTGACCGCCTGCGGCAGCAGGATGCTGGTCATCGTCTGGCCCTTGCGCAGACCGACCGCGTACGCGGCCTCCGTCTGCCCCCGGGGCAGGGCGAGGATGCCGGCCCGCACGACCTCGGCGAGGACCGAGGCGTTGTAGAGCACCAGGCCGGTGATGACGGCGTACAGGGGCCGGTCCTCGCTGCTGACGCCCGTGGAGCGGACGTAGAACTCGTTGGCGAACAGCATGAGCAGCAGCACCGGGATGGCCCGGAAGAACTCGACCACCGCACCGGCCGGGACGCGCACCCAGCGGTGGTCGGACATACGGGCGATGCCGAAGAACGCGCCCAGCGGGAGGGCGATGACCATGGACAGCGCCGCGGCCTTCAGGGTGTCGCCGAGGCCCGGCAGCAGGTAGGTCGTCCACGCCTCAGAGGTGGTGAACGGCTCCCACAGGGACCACTCGAGCTGGTTCTTCTCGTCCATCTTCGTCCAGACCCACCACAGCGCCAGGCCGAGCAGGACGATGAAGAGAACCGAGAGGAGGACGTTGCGCCGCTTGGCGCGGGGCCCGGGGGAGTCGTAGAGGACCGAGCTCATCGCTTCACCGCCAGTCGCTTGCCGAGCCAGCCGAGCAGCAGGCCGGTGGGAAGGGTCAGGACCACGAACCCGAGGGCGAACACCGCGCCGATGGCCAGCGTCTGGGCCTCGTTCTCGATCATTTCCTTCATCAGGAAGGCCGCCTCGGCCACGCCGATCGCGGCCGCCACGGTGGTGTTCTTGGTCAGGGCGATCAGGACGTTGGCCAGCGGGTTGATGACCGCGCGGAACGCCTGCGGCAGCACGACGAGCCGCAGCGTCTGGCTGAAGCTCAGCCCGATCGCTCGCGCCGCCTCGGCCTGGCCCAGGGGCACGGTGTTGATGCCGGAACGGATCGCCTCGCAGACGAAGGCCGCGGTGTACGCGGCCAGACCGAGCACCGCGAGCCGGAAGCCCTGCAGCTCGAAGTCGTCGGACGCGCCCATCGTCATCCCGAAGATGTCGGCGAGGCCGAGCGAGGTGAAGACGATGATGACCGTCAGGGGGATGTTCCGGACGATGTTGACGTAGGCGGTGCCGAACCAGCGCATCAGCGGGACGGGGCTGACCCGCATCGCGGCCAGCAGGGTGCCCCAGACCAGGGAGCCGACGGCGGAGAAGACGGTCAGTTTGACCGTCATCCAGAACGCCGCGAGGACGTCGTAACCTTCAAGAAAGTCGAACACGATCTCCCGCGCTTCCGGGTGTGTGGCGTACGTGGAGGGCGTGGCGGGGGGGGGGGGGGGGGGGGGGGAGGGGGGGGGGGGGGGGGGAGACCCAAAGCGGAGACGGAGTGGCACAGG
>NZ_JBVIAY010000022.1:0-78346 GCF_055573695.1 Streptomyces sp. NPDC030143 | reverse complement strand
ACCCAACCACCCCCCCCCCCTCTTCGGGGGGGGGGGCGTACGTGGAGGTCGTGCCCCCCCCCCCCCCCCCCCCCCCCTTCCCCCCCCCCGCCCGCGGAACCCCACGTCGGCCGCGGGATTCCTACGGCAGCGGATGCCGCATGGCGTGTGCAGGACGCCTTACTTGACGATGACGCCGATCTTCGGGGCCGGCTCGTTCTTGTAGTTCGCCGGACCGAAGTTCTCGGAGACCGCCTTGTCCCAGGACTTGTCGGCGACCATCTTCTCCAGCGCGGCGTTGATCTTGTCGACGGTGGCCTTGTCACCCTTCTTGACGCCGATGCCGTAGTTCTCGTTGCTCAGCTTCTCGCCGACCAGCTTGAACTGGCCCTTCCACTTGTCCTGCGCGGCGTAGCCCGCGAGGATCGAGTCGTCCGTGGTCAGCGCGTCGACCGCGCCGCTCTGCAGGGCGGCGAGGCACTCCGAGTAGCCGCTGTTCTGACGCAGGTTGGCCTTCGGGGCGATCTTGTCGCGGACGTTCTGCGCCGAGGTCGAGCCGGCCACGGAGCAGAGGTTCTTGCCGTTGAGGTCCGCACCCTTGGTGATCTTGGAGTCGGCCTTGACCAGCAGGTCCTGGTGGGCCAGCAGGTACGGGCCGGCGAAGTCGACCTTGGCCTTGCGCTTGTCGTTGATCGAGTACGAGGCCACGATGAACTTCACGTCGCCCCGGGCGAGCGCGTTCTCGCGGTCGGCGCTCTTGGTCTCGACGAACTCGATCTGGTTCGGCTGGTAGCCGAGCTCCTTGGCCACGTACGTCGCCACGTCCACGTCGAAACCGGAGAAGGAACCGTCCGGCTCCTTCAGACCGATACCGGGCTGGTCGTACTTGATCCCGATCTTGATCTTGGCGCCGTCGCCGGAGCCGCTGCCGGCGTCCTCCTTGTCGTCGCCGCCGCACGCGGTGGCGGTCAGGGCGAGGGCGAGGACGGCGGCCGAGGCGGCGGTGACCTTGCGAAGCTTCATGGTGAACTTCCTTTGGATGATGCCTTCGTATGAGGAAGGAATGCGGGCCGTCGAAAGGCGGGTGGCGCCGGTCGTCGGGATGCGCGGGGTCGTCGGGTGCACCGACGCCGTCAGTGGTGCAGGATCTTCGACAGGAAATCCTTGGCGCGGTCGCTGCGCGGGTTGCTGAAGAACTGCTCGGGCGCAGCCTGTTCGACGATGCGGCCGTCCGCCATGAACACCACGCGGTTTGCAGCCGATCGTGCGAATCCCATCTCGTGCGTGACGACGATCATCGTCATGCCGTCCCGCGCGAGCTGCTGCATGACCTCCAGCACCTCGTTGATCATCTCGGGGTCGAGTGCCGAGGTCGGCTCGTCGAAGAGCATGACCTTCGGGTTCATGGCCAGGGCCCGCGCGATCGCGACGCGCTGCTGCTGGCCGCCGGAGAGCTGGGCGGGGTACTTGTCGGCCTGGGTGCCGACGCCGACCCGGTCCAGGAGCTGACGGGCGGTCTCCTCCGCCTTCTTCTTGTCGGTCCTGCGGACCTTCATCTGGCCCAGCATCACGTTCTGCAGCACGGTCTTGTGCGCGAACAGGTTGAAGGACTGGAAGACCATGCCGACGTCGGCGCGCAGCCTCGCCAGTTCCTTGCCCTCCTGGGGCAGTGGCTTTCCGTCGATCGTGATCGTGCCCGCGTCGATCGTCTCCAGGCGGTTGATGGTGCGGCACAGGGTGGACTTACCGGACCCGGAGGGTCCGATGACCACGACGACTTCACCACGCGCGATCGTCAGATCGATGTCCTGGAGAACGTGCAACGCGCCGAAGTGCTTGTTGACGCTCTTCAGTACGACCAGCTCGTCGGGCGCGGCCGCGTCTTCCTTGGCCACCGATACTTCGGTCATCGCTCTCAGGCTCCGTCCTCCTCGGTTTCGGAGGACAGTAGTAACCAGTCTCGACCAGCGTCATTACATCTGAGGGGAATCTGAGCATCACGATCCGATAGCAATCGGACACATGTCGTAGCTCTTGTGACCTGCGCGCGTATCGGGCGGATAACGGTAGCCCCGTGCAACCGGAACGCACTTGACGGCGTCCTCGTCCATCAGCGTCACTGCCATGTGCACGCGCGCGCGTGCCGCGTCGCCAGGACGCGCCGGAACCGTACGCCGTGGGGTGACGCCTTTGTACAGAGCCGGACCGTACGCCCGATGAACCCGAGGAGGCCGGAGTGAGACTGCTGCTCGTCGAGGACGACAACCACGTCGCGGCCGCCCTGTCCGCGGTGCTGAAACGGCACGGCTTCGACGTCACCCACGCGCGCAGCGGCGAGGAGGCACTCCAGGCGCTCGTCCCGGAGGGGCCCGGCTTCGGGGTCGTCCTGCTCGACCTGGGCCTGCCCGACCAGGACGGATACGAGGTCTGCGGCAAGATCCGCAAGCGCACCGCCACCCCGGTCATCATGGTCACGGCCCGCTCCGACGTGCGCTCGCGCATCCACGGCCTCAACCTGGGCGCCGACGACTACGTGGTCAAGCCGTACGACACCGGGGAACTGCTCGCGCGCATCCACGCCGTCAGCCGGCGCACGGTCCACGAGGACGCGGCGGCCGCGGGCGAGGGCACGCTGAACCTCGGCCCCGTGCACATCGAGCTGCCCACCCGCCGCGTCACCGTCGACGGTTCCGTCGTCCAGCTCACCCGCAAGGAGTTCGACCTGCTGGCGCTGCTCGCCCAGCGCCCCGGTGTGGTCTTCCGGCGGGAGCAGATCATCAGCGAGGTGTGGCGCACCAGCTGGGAGGGCACCGGGCGCACCCTCGAGGTGCACGTCGCCTCCCTGCGCGCCAAACTGCGCATGCCCGCACTGATCGAGACCGTGCGCGGGGTCGGCTACCGGCTCGTCGCCCCGGCCTAGCGGGGCCCGCTTGCACACCCGTCTCCTGCCGCTGCTCATCGTCCTGATGGCGGCCGTCCTGCTCGCACTCGGCGTGCCGCTGGCCGTCAGCGTGGCCGGCGCCCAGCAACAGAGGGTGGTCGTCGACCGCATCGACGACACCGCCCGCTTCGCGGCGCTCGCCCAGTTCGTCACCGCCCCCACCGGCACCACGCCCACGTCCAACGACGAGCGGCGCGAGACCCTCAGCCGCGAGCTGGCCAGCTACTACGACGTCTACGGCATCCGTGCCGGTGTCTTCTACCTCACCGACACCCCCATGGCCCACGCGCCGAGGGACTGGTACCTCCCCGAATCGGGGGAGGTGAGGGACGCCTTCAAGGAGGCGCTGCTGAGCCGCCGCAGCCATGATCCGCGGCAGGTGTGGCCCTGGCAGCGCAACCGCCTGGTGGTGGCGTCGCCGGTGATCCGGGACGGCGACGTCGTCGCGGTCGTCGTCACCGACTCGCCCACCGGCGCGATGCGGTCGCGGATCCTGCACGGCTGGCTGGTGATCGGCGCCGGCGAGAGCGCCGCGATGCTGCTCGCCATCGGTGCCGCCCTGCGCCTGACCGGCTGGGTGCTCAAGCCGGTGCGCGTCCTCGACGCCACCACCCACGACATCGCCACCGGGCGGCTGAAGTCCCGGGTCGCCGTCGCCAGCGGCCCACCGGAACTCCGGCGGCTGGCCCGGTCGTTCAACGAGATGGCGGACAACGTCGAGGACGTGCTGGAGCAGCAGCGCGCCTTCGTCGCCGACGCCTCGCACCAGTTGCGCAACCCGCTCGCGGCGCTGCTGCTGCGGATCGAACTGCTCGCCTACGAACTTCCGGAGGGCAACGAGGAGATCGCGTCCGTCCAGAACGAGGGCAAGCGTCTGGCGCAGGTGCTGGACGACCTGCTCGACTTGGCGCTGGCCGAGCACACGGAGGCCGACCTGCGCGTCACCGACATCGGCGCGCTGACCGCCGAGCGCGTCGCGGCCTGGGCGCCCACCGCCGAGGCCAAGGGCGTCCGCCTGGTGGGCGACTGTCCGCCCACCACCGCGTGGGCCGACCCCGTCACCCTGTCCAGCGCCCTGGACGCGGTGATCGACAACGCCGTGAAGTTCACGCCGGAGGGCGAAAGCGTCGAGGTGACCGTCGCGTCCGACGGCGAGACGTCGACCGTCGTCGTCGTCGACAACGGCCCCGGCCTGACCGACGAGGAACTCGCGCGCGTCGGCGACCGTTTCTGGCGCAGCGGCCGCCACCAGAACATCAAGGGTTCCGGCCTCGGCCTGTCCATCTCCCGGGCGCTGCTCGCGGCGGGCGGCGGCTCCCTGTCGTTCGGCCACCACGAACCGAACGGCCTCGAGGTGACCGTGTATGTACCGCGGTCCCGGCCCGTCCAGTGAGCGGACGCGGCTGAGGGGCCCTTGCACTATGAGCGCCTGATCAGGCCGCGCCGCCCGGGCGGGTATGAACCCTCAGAGCCCCGAACAGAAGGGGAGACCGAGCCGGTCTCCCCTTCTGTTCGGAGCTCTAAGGCTTGACCGAGACGTAGTAGCGGCGGGCGCCGTCGTGCAGGGGGAGCGGGTCGGTGTAGATGGCCGTGCGCAGATCCACCAGCTGGGCGGAGTGGACGTGCGCGCCGATGCCGTCCCGGCTCTTGATGACGGTCCGGGTCAGCCACTCGGTGAGCCGGGGGTCCGCGTCCGTGCGAGTCATCAGGAGGTTGGACACCGCGATCGTCGGAACGGGGGAGCCGTTCTGGATCGTGGGGTAGGCCGTCTCGGGCATGTTGGTGGCCCGGTAGTAGCCGGTGGTGTCGTCCTGCTCGTGCATCTTCGCGACGAGCTCGGCGCTTATGGGGACGAACCGGAAGCTGAAGAGGTTGGCGAGCTTCTGCAGACCCGCCGTGGGCACCCCGCCCGACCAGAAGAACGCGTCGATCCCGCCCCGCATCAGCCGCTCGGGCCCGGTGTCGATGCCCTGCGAGACCGCCGTCAGGTCCTTCGCCGGATCCAGTCCCGCCGCCTTGAGCACCCGCTCGGCGATCAGCCGCACCCCTGAGCGGGGCAGGCCCGTCGCGACGGTCTTCCCCTTCAGGTCCTCCACGGAGTGGATGTCGGAGTCGCGCGCCACGACGAGCTGCACGTAGTCGTCGTACAGACGCGCCACCCCGCGCAGCCCGGCGGCGGAACCGCGGTTCTGCTCCTCGTACGTCGCCACCGCGTCGGCCGCGGCGATGGCGAAGTCGGCCCTGCCGGTGGCCACCCGTGCGACGTTCTCCTGCGAGCCGTTGCTGGCCATCAGGTCCACCTCGAGGTCGGGCATGTCGTCGGCGAGCTCGCTGCGCAGCCGGGTGCCGTACTCGTAGTAGACGCCGCTGGTGGTGCCGGTGCTGATGGTGATCCGGCCGCTGGGCGGGTCCTCGCCCAGGGGCAGCAGCCACCACATCAGGAGCCCGAGGACGACGACGGCGGCGGCCGCGGCCTCGAGGGCGCGACGCCGGTCGACACGGGGGAACACCTGGGACATGCGGGCGATCCTGCCAGGTGGCGCGCGGTGCTGGCCAGGGCCGGGCGTTCCGGGGGAGGTGTCAGTGGCCGCCGTTACAGTCGGTGCATGAGTTCCTCGCCCGCCGACCTGGTCCGCGCCTTCCACGCCGCCTTCGGGCTCGACGTCCGCAGTAAGCCGACGGAGGTGTCTCCCGACCTGGCCGCACACCGCGGTGAGCTGCTCGCCGAGGAGGCCGCGGAGGTCGCCGAGGTCTCGGTCGACGGCCCGCTGGACCGGCTCGCGCACGAGCTGGCGGACGTCGTCTACGTCGCCTACGGCACGGCCCTGGTGCACGGGATCGACCTGGACGAGGTCATAGCCGAGATCCACCGCTCCAACATGACCAAGCTCGGCCCCGACGGCAGGGTCGCCCGCCGCGCCGACGGCAAGGTCCTCAAGGGGGAGCACTACGAGGCCCCGGACGTGGCGGGGGTGCTGCGCGGACAGGGGTGGGAGGCGGGCGGCGGGCCTGCCTGAGGGCGCTCGGCGCCGGTCGTGGGCAACGGGTGAGCTGCTCGGGGAGCCCGTCCCCGAGCGTCAGCGGCCGGGCGGCTCTGGGACGGGCCCTGCCGTTGTCGGCCGAGGGGCCTACTGCGGCCCGCCGTCACCGGTCGAAGGGTTCGGGGGAGCCCGCCGCCGGCAGAGGGCGCGGGGCGGCCGGCCGTCAGCGGCGGTCGTACCTCCGCGACCTGGGCGCACTCCGCGGCCGAGGCGCCCTTCCGGGCCGAGGAGCCCTGTGCGAGCGAGGTGCCCCTCCGCGGCCGAAATGCCCTTCCGCGGCCGAGGCGCCCTACCGGGACTGAGGAGCCCGATGCGGCCGAGGTGCCCCTCCGCGGCCGAGGTGCCCCGCCGTCCCCTCACCGGGCACGGGCACCTCAGTCGCCCACCGGTGACTCCTTCCGTGCCTCGGGCAGCTGCTCGCTCGTGCTCGCGGAGGCGGCGCGGCGCTCGGTCCACCAGGTGGCCAGCGGCTCGGTGTAGCGGGCGGTGAGCGGGCCCAGGACGACCAGGAGCAGGACGTACGCGGTCGCCAGCGGTCCCAGGGACGGCTCGACGCCGGCGGTGACCGCCAGCCCCGCGATGACGATCGAGAACTCACCGCGCGCCACCAGCGTCCCGCCGGTCCGCCAGCGTCCGCGGACCGAGATCCCGGCCCGCCGGGCCGCCCAGTATCCGGTGGCGATCTTCGCCGCGGTCGTGACGACGGCCAGCGCGAGAGCGGGCAGCAGGACGGGAGGAATGCTCGCCGGGTCGGTGTGCAGCCCGAAGAAGACGAAGAAGACCGCGGCGAACAGGTCCCGCAGCGGGCTCAGCAGGGTGTGCGCGCCCTCGGCGACCTCCCCGGACAGCGCGATGCCGACCAGGAACGCCCCGACGGCCGCCGACACCTGGAGCTGCTGCGCCACACCGGCGACCAGGATGGTCAGCCCCAGCACGACCAGCAGCAGCTTCTCCGGGTCGTCGTTGGACACGAAACGGGAGATCACCCGGCCGTAGCGCACCGCCACGAACAGCACGAGCCCGGCGGCGCCGAGGGCGATCGCCAGCGTCATGCCGCCGGCCGCCAGCCCGACGCCCGCCACCAGCGCGGTGACGACGGGCAGGTAGACCGCCATCGCCAGGTCCTCCAGCACGAGGACGCTCAGGATCACCGGCGTCTCCCGGTTGCCGACCCGGCCCAGATCGCCGAGCACCTTGGCGATGACCCCGGACGACGAGATCCAGGTGACGCCCGCCAGCACCACGGCCGCCACCGGCCCCCAGCCCAGCAGCAGCGCGGCGGCAGCACCGGGCAGGGCGTTGAGCGCGAAGTCGACCAGGCCCGCCGGATAGTGGACCTTCAGTTGGGAGACCAGGTCGCTCGCCGTGTACTCCAGGCCCAGCATCAGCAGCAACAGGATGACGCCGATCTCGGCGCCGATCGCCACGAACTCCTCGCTCGCGCCGAGCGGCAGCAGCCCGCCCTCGCCGAAGGCCAGGCCGGCCAGCAGGTACAGCGGTATGGGCGACAGCCGGAAACGGGCGGCGAACCGGCCGAGCAGGCCGAGGCCGAGGATGATGGAACCGAACTCGATCAACAGGACGGCGGAGGAGTGCACAGGATCACTCCCGCCCGAGTATCGTCGCGGCCGCGTCCACGCCCTCGCGGGTGCCGATGACGATGACGGTGTCACCGCCCGCGAGCCGGAAGTCCGGCGCCGGGGACGGGATCGCCTCGGCCCGCCGCAACACCGCCACGACCGACGCGCCGGTCTCCGTACGCATCCGGGTCTCGCCCAGCAGACGGCCGTTCCAGTGCGAGGCCGAGGACACCTCCACCCGCTCGGCGACCAGGCCCAGACCGGTGGTGTGGAGCAGGTTCGGGCTGTGGTGGGACGGCTCGAGCGCGTCGATCAGCGAGCTCGCCTCGGCAGCGGTCAGCCGCAGGGAGTGGGCGCAGGAGTCCGGATCGTCGGTCCGGTACACGTTCACCGTCCGGGTGCCGTCGCGGTGCGCCACCACGGACAGGTGGCGGTGCTCGCGCGTCACGAGGTCGTACTGGACGCCGATCCCTGGCAGCGGAGTCGTCCGAAGACGTGGAGCGGACACGGTTTCTTCCCCTTGCTGGTCGTTCATGGCCGGTGGCGGAGGTCTGGACGTCGGGCGACGGCGCAGGACGGACGGGGGCGGAGGTCGGGCCCGCCTCCGTCAGCTCCTGGAACGCCTGCCCGGCCGAGCCGATCAAGGGCGCCCGGCGCCGCCATGCTGTCACCCCGCCGTACGGTGACGACATGGGTGTCGTCACGGATGGACAGGGGCGTCGGAGGACGGAGAGGCTGGTCACGGCGGTGCCATGGGGACGGAACCGGCACAAGGACCGGACGCGGGGAGGAGGAGTAGCGCACGTGTCGCTGTTCTGGCGGATCTTCGCCCTCAACGCCGTCGGCCTGGTCGTGGCCACCGCGCTGCTCCTGGGCCCGGTCACCGTCTCCACGCCGGTCCTGCCGGGCGAGGCGCTCGTCGTCGTGGCCGGCCTCGCGGCACTGCTCGCCGTCAACGCGGTCGTGCTGCGCGTCGGACTGGCCCCGCTCGGGCGGCTGGGCCGGGCCATGGCCGATGCCGACCTGCTGCACCCCGGAGTGCGCGCCGTCGTCTCCGGTCCGGTGGAGACGGCCGAGCTGACGGCGACGTACAACGCCATGCTCGACCGGCTGGAGGCGGAACGCGCCGCCAGTGCCGCCCTGGCCCTGTCGGCCCAGGAACGCGAGCGCCACCGCATCGCCCGCGAACTGCACGACGAGGTCGGCCAGACCCTGACCGCGGTGCTCCTCCAGCTGAAGGGGGTCGCCGACCGCGCCCCCGACGACCTGCGCGCGGAGGTCGGCCAGGCCCAGGAAGCGACCCGCGCGGGCCTCGACGAGATCCGCCGCATCGCCCGCCGGCTGCGCCCCGGCGTCCTCGACGAACTCGGCCTGGTCAGCGCCCTGCGTGCGCTCGCGGCCGAGTACACCACCCGGGGACTGACGGTCCGCCCCGAGCTGCGCCCCGGGCTGCCGCCGCTGACCGAGGAGACGGAACTCGTGCTCTACCGCGTCGCCCAGGAAGCCCTGACCAACACCGCCCGGCACGCCGCCGCCGACCGCGCCGAAGTCCACCTCCGCCCGGTCGCCGACGGCGTCGAACTCCTCGTACGCGACAACGGCAGGGGACTGGACCCGGGCGCGCAGGAGGGCGCCGGCATCCGGGGCATGCGCGAACGGGCCCTGCTGATCGGGGCGACGCTCACGCTCGGCCCGCACACCGGCGCGGGGACGGACGTACGCCTCACCACGACCGGAGCCGCCCCCGTGCCCTCGGGAGGCGGCCGATGAACGACGAGGGGCCAACGGTGGCGGCGGCCTTCACGGCCGGCAACGCCCCGGCGGTGGCCGTCCGCGCCGTGAACCGGCCCGCCGGTCCGACCCGGGTACTCCTCGCCGACGACCACACCCTCGTGCGCCGGGGCGTACGGCTGATCCTGGACGCCGAGCCGGACCTGACCGTCGTGGCCGAGGCCGGGGACGGGACCGAGGCGGTCGAGCGGGCCCGTGAGGGGGACATCGACCTGGCCGTCCTCGACATCGCGATGCCCCGCACGACCGGTCTGCAGGCGGCCCGCGAACTCGCGCGGCGCCTGCCCGGCGTGCGCATCCTCATCCTCACTATGTACGACAACGAGCAGTACTTCTTCGAGGCGCTCAAGGCCGGGGCCGGGGGCTACGTCCTGAAGTCCGTCGCCGACCGGGACCTCGTGGAGGCGTGCCGGGCGGTCGTGCGCGACGAGCCGTTCATCTACCCGGGCGCGGAGCGCGCCCTGGTCCGCTCCTACCTGGACCGGCTGCACCGGGGCGACGACGTCGACGGACTGCCCGAGCGGCCCATCACCGAACGCGAGGAGGAGATTCTCAAGCTCGTCGCCGAGGGCCACACCTCCAAGGAGATCGGCGCGCTGCTCTTCATCAGCGCCAAGACGGTCGAACGGCACCGCGCCAACCTCCTGCACAAGCTCGGCATGCGCGACCGGCTCGACCTCACCCGGTACGCCATCCGCGCCGGCCTCATCGACCCCTGAGCGCCCGGCGGCGCCGCCGGGCCACGTGGGCGGCCGTCAGCGCCAGGGCGCCGAGCGCCAGCGCCACGCCCAGTGGCCGTTCGAAGTCGGCCGGGCCGGAACTGCCGCCGACTCCGCCCTCGACACCGCGGCTGGGCACGGGACTGGCGGTCCCGCCGGTGGGCGGGGCACCGGTGGGGCGGTCGGTGGTCGGGGCGCCGGTGGTCCCGCGGGGGGTCGGGGGCGTTCTGGGTGTTCTCGCGGTCGCGGTGCCGATCACGCCCCTGCGGGGCAGGGCCTCACAGGCGATCCCGTCGTCCGGCCCGTCGTCCTCGTCCAGCCGGTGCGGGTCGCTGGGATCACGGTCGAACTCGGCCTGCGCGTCCTCCTGGAAGGCGAAGTCACGACAGTCGAGGTCGGTCTGGGCGTACGCGGCGCCGGCCGGTGCCCCGGTCGCCAGCACCACCGTCACAGCGGCGGCGAACGTCGTCCCCAGGCGCATGTCCTGCTCCCTTCGAGCCGGTGCGGACCGCCCTCGAGCCGATCGCCCGTCGAGCAAGCCGCTACTGCGACCGTAGGAACGCCCCGCACCGTCCGGCGCGAACTGATGGGCCGAACGGATGCCGGGGGGTTTCCCGGACACCTCCCCCGACCTAGTCGTCGAGGACGTGCCGGGACGCCTCGGCCAGCCCCTGGGCGCTCCCGAGGTCGTAGTAGCGGCCCCGGCTGACGGTCACGGCGACCCGCTGGGAGCGGAGCGCTTCCAACAACCCGTCCGTGAGGCGGTACTCCCCGGACTCCTCGTGCTCGGCCACCGCGGCGAGCACGGAGAGGAACTCCGCGGGGAAGACGTACCTGCTGATGTTGA
Organism: Streptomyces sp. NPDC030143; assembly: GCF_055573695.1. Taxonomy (NCBI): domain Bacteria; kingdom Bacillati; phylum Actinomycetota; class Actinomycetes; order Kitasatosporales; family Streptomycetaceae; genus Streptomyces; species Streptomyces sp. NPDC030143. The sequence continues at coordinate 67,448 of NZ_JBVIAY010000022.1, read as the reverse complement.
TCAGGGCACGCTCGCCCTCGGGGAGACCGCCCTCCTTCTCCAGGAGATCGGTCAGCACCAGCCGTCCGTCGGTCTCGGTCGTGCGGAGGCGGCCGTACCGCTCCACGGCGGTGCCGGCCATCGGCTGGCCGACGAGCGCGTAACCGCCGGCGGCGTCGCGGGCCAGCTCCGACAGGGTGGACCGACCCGGTTCGTCCACCAGCAGGTCGTCGCTGGAGAGGAAGAAGAAGCTCTCCCCGGCGATGAAGTCCTTCGCGAGCATCACCGGCAGAGCGGTGCCGTAGCTGTCCTCCAGGGACTGCTCGACGAAGGTGATCGACGGGACCGGGCCGAACTCGTCCAGAGCCCGCGCCTTCTCGTCCCATCCGCGTCGGCTCAGCAGGGCGCGCAGTTCGCTGTCGTCCCCGTAGTACCGCTGGATCTGCGTACTGCCCTTCCGCACCACGATCGCGATCTCCTCCACACCGGCGGAGGCGCACTCGCGGACGATGTAGTCGATCGTGGGCCGGCGTCCGATGGGCAGCATCGCCTTCTCGATCACCTTGGTGATCGGGAACATGCGCGTCCCCAGTCCTGCGGCGGCGACAACGGCTTTGCGCACGGTGGTCAAGGGAGAACTCCTCGCGTCGGAACAACCGGGAAGAGGATCTCACCCGGCCGTCCCCGAAGGAGCAGCGCATCGGACCGCCTACCCTTGTCGCATGACCAGCAGCAGCGACCGGAGCACCGCCGTGGACGTCTCCTCGTCTAAGACCTATGAGATCCGCACCTACGGGTGCCAGATGAACGTCCACGACTCCGAGCGGTTGTCCGGGCTGCTCGAAGAGGCCGGGTACGTGCGCGCGCCCCAGGGATCGGACGGTGACGCGGACGTCGTCGTCTTCAACACGTGTGCCGTACGTGAGAACGCCGACAACCGGCTGTACGGCAACCTCGGCCGGCTCGCGCCGAAGAAGGCCTCGCGGCCCGGGATGCAGATCGCGGTCGGCGGCTGTCTGGCGCAGAAGGACCAGGACACCATCGTGAAGAAGGCGCCCTGGGTGGACGTCGTCTTCGGCACGCACAACATCGGCAAGCTGCCGGTCCTCCTGGAACGCGCGCGCGTGCAGGAAGAGGCGCAGGTCGAGATCGCCGAGTCGCTGGAGGCGTTCCCCTCCACGCTGCCGACCCGCCGCGAGAGCGCCTACGCGGCCTGGGTGTCGATCTCCGTCGGCTGCAACAACACCTGCACCTTCTGCATCGTCCCGGCCCTGCGCGGCAAGGAGAAGGACCGCCGCACCGGCGACATCCTCGCCGAGATCGAGGCCCTGGTCGGCGAGGGCGTCTCCGAGATCACGCTGCTCGGCCAGAACGTCAACGCCTACGGATCCGACATCGGCGACCGCGAGGCCTTCAGCAAGCTGCTGCGCGCCTGCGGCGCGATCGAGGGCCTGGAGCGCGTCCGCTTCACCTCGCCGCACCCGCGCGACTTCACCGACGACGTCATCGCCGCCATGGCCGAGACGCCGAACGTCATGCCGCAGCTGCACATGCCGCTCCAGTCCGGCTCGGACACGGTCCTGAAGGCGATGCGCCGCTCCTACCGCCAGGAGCGGTACCTCGGGATCATCGAGAAGGTGCGGGCCGCCATCCCGCACGCCGCGATCACCACCGACATCATCGTGGGCTTCCCCGGCGAGACCGAGGAGGACTTCGAGCAGACGCTCCACGTGGTGCGCGAGGCGCGCTTCGCGCAGGCGTTCACCTTCCAGTACTCCAAGCGGCCCGGCACGCCCGCGGCCACCATGGAGAACCAGATCCCCAAGGAGGTCGTCCAGGCGCGCTACGAGCGTCTCGTCGCCCTTCAGGAGGAGATCTCCTGGGAGGAGAACAAGAAGCAGGTCGGGCGCACCCTCGAGCTGATGGTCGCCGAGGGCGAGGGCCGCAAGGACGGCGCCACCCACCGCCTCTCCGGCCGCGCCCGCGACAACCGCCTGGTCCACTTCACCAAGCCGGAGCAGGAGGTGCGCCCCGGTGACGTGGTGACCGTCGAGGTCACCTATGCCGCCCCGCACCACCTCCTCGCCGAGGGCGCCGTCCTCGACGTGCGCCGCACGCGCGCGGGGGACGCCTGGGAGAAGCGGAACCTCGAGAAGGCCCAGAAGGCGGCCGGCGTCATGCTCGGCCTGCCCAAGGTCGGCGTGCCCGCGCCGCTTCCGGTGGCGACGGGCAGCGGCTGCGGCTGCGACTGACCGGTCGCGGCGCCGCGCGGTGGATGGGTCGGGCCGGGTTACCCTGCCGATCATGCTTGTCGCCGCCGCCGTCGCCCCGTGTCCGCCCCTGCTCGTGCCCGAGGTCGCCGCGGGTGCCGCACCCGAGCTGGACGTCGCGCGTGCCGCCTGCTCCGACGCGCTGGCGGTGCTGACCGCCGCACGGCCCGACCGGCTCGTGGTCGTCGGACCGGCGGACGAAACCGGGCAGGGTGTGTACCCGGAGGGAGCGCGGGGCTCGTTCGCCGGCTTCGGTGTGGATCTCGCCGTACGGCTCGGCCGCGGTGGTGCGGGCCCGGGGCCCGAGCGCGCGCTGCCGCCCTCTCTCGCGGTCGCCGCCTGGCTGCTGGAGCGGGCCGGCTGGTCGCACGCCCCGATCGAGGGGCTCGGCGTGGCAGCGTCCCTCACCGCCGAGCGGTGTGCCGACCTCGGCAGGGACATCGGCGGACGGTCCGGGCGGGTCGCCCTGCTGGTGATGGGCGACGCCAGCGCGCGCCGGACGCTGAAGGCGCCGGGCTACCTCGACGAGCGCGCGGCGCCCTTCGACGCCGAGGCCGCGCGGGCGCTGGGCACGGCGGACGTCGCCGCCCTCCAGGCGCTCGACGCCGGGCTCGCCCACGAACTGCTGGTCTCGGGCCGGGCCCCCTGGCAGGTGCTCGCCGGCGCGGCCGAGGCTGCGGAGCTGTCGGGCACGCTGCTCTACGAGGACGCGCCGTACGGCGTGGGCTACGTGGTGGCCGCCTGGTCGTAGGCCGCAGGGTGGGGACGGCCGTGAGGTCGCGAACCGGCGGCGTGGTGGCGGCGGCCGGAGGTGCCCGGGCCCGGTGGCCGCGGTGCCCGGTCGCGCGAGCGGCCGGAGGTGCCCGGGGCCGGTGGCCGCGGCCCGGTCGTGCGAGCGGCCGGCGTGCCCTCGGTCGGCGACGGTGGCCTCCGCGGCCGTCGAGTCGGTGGCAACGGCGGACGGCCGCGAGCGTTCCCGCTTCGCGGCCGTCCGCCGATCGACGTGCTGCCGAGGGAGGTCAGGAGGCCGGCGGGGGCGTGCCCGGCGGCGTGAACGTGTCGCCGCCCGCCCCCGGATCGTTCCTGTGCGCGAGCCGGTCCATGGCGCCCTTGGCCTTGTCGGTGCCCGTGTGGATCCTGTCGCTGTACTTGCCCTTGGTCCTGTCGTCGACGACCTTCGCGGCCTTGTCGATGCCGTGCTGGACCTTGCCCTCGTGACGCTGGGCGAGGTCGGAGACCTTGTCCTTGGCCGGGGCGAGCTTGGCCTTCAAGTTGTTCAAAAGACCCATGGGTCACCTTCCCTGGCAGGGCCGTTACGTGCGGGCGCCATCACCGGCCCCGCTGTCGACGGCCTCCTCGGCGGACTGCTGCCGGGGGATCTCGACACCGTCGGTGCCGGCGCCCGCGGCGGGCTCCGCCGTCTTCCCGGTGTCCTCGGCCTCGGCCCGCTTCTTCGCCGCCGCCGCCTCGGAAGCCCGCTCCGCCTCGGAAGCCCGCTCCGCCTCACTGTCGTCCGACGGCGTACCGGCCGGGGTGTCGTCGGCCGACTGCGCCGCCTGTGCGGCCGTCTCCTCCGTGACCGTCCCGTCCGTGACCGTCTCCTCCGTAGCCGCCTCCGATGTGGCCTTCGACCTCCGGAAAAGCCGCGCAAAAACGCCCATATCCACTCCATACGGTACTCGTGCGGGGGAAATCCCGCGTTGCCCGGTGCGTCCGTTTGCGCCACCGGGGATGCGCCGCCCCCTGGACACAGGCGACGGAAATCTCGCAACGGGCAACGACGTCGGACCGAGCCCGTCACGTAACTCGTTCGAGGGCGGGGTGCGAGGTTTGCGAAACTGGTGCGGTGAGCAGCGCACCCCCCGCCCCCCGCGTCATCGCCGTCGTCGGCCCCACTGCGGCCGGAAAGTCCGATCTGGGCGTCTTCCTGGCCCGGCAACTCGGAGGCGAAGTCGTCAACGCCGACTCCATGCAGCTCTACCGAGGGATGGACATCGGCACCGCCAAGCTGACGCCACAGGAGCGCGGCGGCGTCCCGCACCACCTCCTCGACATCTGGGACGTCACCGTCACCGCCTCCGTCGCCGAGTACCAGCGGCTGGCCCGTGCCCGGATCGACGCGCTGCTCGCCGAGGGGCGGTGGCCGATTCTCGTCGGCGGATCCGGGTTGTACGTCCGCGGCGCCGTCGACCACCTGGAGTTCCCCGGCACCGACCCCGAGGTCCGGGCGCGGCTGGAGGAGGAGCTGACCCTGCGCGGCTCCGGCGCGCTGCACGCCCGGCTGGCGGCCGCCGACCCCGAGGCCGCGCAGGCGATCCTGCCCAGCAACGGCCGTCGTATCGTCCGCGCCCTCGAGGTGATCGAGATCACCGGCCGGCCCTTCACCGCCAACCTTCCGAGCCATGACTCCGTCTACGACACCGTTCAGATCGGGGTCGACGTGGCGCGCCCCGAACTCGACGAGCGCATCGCCCGCCGCGTCGACCGGATGTGGGACGCGGGGCTCGTGGACGAGGTGCGCGCGCTGGAGGCGCAGGGCCTGCGCGCGGGGCGTACGGCCTCCCGCGCGCTCGGATACCAGCAGGTCCTCGCGGCGCTGTCCGGTGAGTGCACCGAGGACGAGGCGCGTGCGGAGACCGTCCGTGCCACCAAGCGCTTCGCGCGCCGTCAGGATTCGTGGTTCAGGCGCGACCCGCGGGTGCACTGGTTGAGTGGGGCTGCGGCGGATCTCACAGAACTTCCCGAGCTCGCCCTGGCGTTGGTCGAACGACCGGTCACAGCCTGATCACGTCATGGCATCGGGACGCTCAGGCCGCCATCCGGGGCTTCACCAGCGTGCCATCATCGAGCTTCGATCGACCAAGTGGAGTCCGAGTTGGGAGGGCGCGTGGCGATGGAGGCCGGCCCTCGCGACACCGCACAAGGCACCGAGCACGTCACCACCGAGCGTGGGGAACCGGAGCCGGAGGAAGGCCGTCTGAGCCCCGACGGTCCGGAGGACGACACCCGCGACGGCGTGACCGCCGACGGCCCCGAGCCCGAGGAGATGTTCGCGAGCGGGCCCGAGGTCGAGGTCGAGCTGCGCCCGCAGCGACGGCTGCGGATCTGGCAGCTCGCCCCCATCGTGGGGCTGGCCGCGACCGGCTCCCTGATGTTCGCCTTCCCGCTCGCCTTCGACTTCGGCGACAGCGGGGCCATGATCGCCATGCTGGGGCTGCTCATCTGCTCCTGCGCGGCCGGCTGGGGCATGACGGCCGCCCGCCGCGTGGGTTACACGTGGCCCGGCCTGCCCCCGCGCGGCTCCGGTCGCCGCCCCGACTGGCGGATCGTCCTGGCGTACGTCGTCGTGGTCGCGGCGGTGGTCGTGCTCGCGGTGTGGCGGGTCGCCCGACTGCGCTGAGTGAAGCCGTCCGGCCGGCTTCACTCGCCCACTCGTGCCGAGGGCCACGCGCGTGCGGGAATCACCGGACCCACGACCGCTGGTTCCTCGACCGCCGGACCAGGCGGCCACGCGCGCGTGCGTGAAGCCGGAACAACGCCCACTGGTTCCTCGACGCCGGACCAGGCGGCCACGCGCGCGTGCCGAACCCCGTGGACCGTCGCGAGCTCCCGGCGAGGTGGGCGCCTCCGCGGCCGAGGTGGGCGTTCCCGCGGCCGAGGTGGGCAGTGCCGCGGCCGGATTGTGATCCCCCCGTCCCGCGGTCCAGGCGGGCGCGACCCGCTGTCGTACCCACCCCGTACGATCGAGGAATGAGCACGCGGATCGCCTTCCTCAAGGGGCACGGCACCGAGAACGACTTCGTGATCGTCCCGGACCCCGAGAACGACATCGACCTTCCCCCGGCCGCCGTCGCCGCCCTGTGCGACCGTCGCGCGGGCATCGGCGGTGACGGGCTGCTGCACGTCGTGCGGTCCGCCGCGCACCCCGAGGCGCGGGCCATGGCGGCCGAGGCGGAGTGGTTCATGGACTACCGCAACGGCGACGGCTCCATCGCCGAGATGTGCGGCAACGGCGTCCGGGTCTTCGCGCGCTACCTCCAGCACGCCGGGCTCGTCACCGAGGGCGACGCCGCGGTGGCCACGCGCGGGGGCGTGAAGAAGGTGCACATCGCCAAGGACGGCGACGTCACCGTCGGCATGGGCCGGGCCCGCCTGCCCGAGGGGGACGTCACCGTGAGCGTCGGCGAGCGCAGCTGGCCCGCGCGGAACGTGAACATGGGCAACCCGCACGCCGTCGCCTTCGTCGACGACCTCGCGCACGCCGGCGACCTGTACTCCCCGCCGCCCTTCAGCCCCGCCTCCGCCTACCCGGACGGCGTCAACGTCGAGTTCGTCGTCGACCGCGGCCCCGGGCACGTCGCCGTGCGCGTGCACGAGCGCGGTGTCGGCGAGACCCGCTCCTGCGGCACGGGCGCGTGCGCGGTCGCCGTGGCCGCAGCCCGCCGGCACGGCGCCGACCCGTCCGTCACCGGGACACCGACGACCTACACCGTGGACGTCCCCGGCGGCCGCCTGGTCATCACCGAGAGGACGGACGGCGAGATCGAGATGACCGGCCCCGCGGTGATCGTCGCCGAGGGCGAGATCGACCAGGAGTGGCTGGAAAACGCCCTTCGATGACCCGTACGGCGGCTTGGCATCGGAGGCCCGAGCCGCCCGGAGGGTGCAGGAGTGGTGCCGGGAGCGGGCGCGTGAGTGCGAGAACGCGACCCGCTCCGCTCAGGATGGCGCAAAATCGTAAACCTTTCGTCCATCGCTCGAATGGGTGATCCGTTTCACGCTCGGCGAGAGGCGGTCAGTCCGGCGTGATGGGCTCGGTAGCATCAAGCACCGGCCCGGACGGGGGACGTTGCCAGCCCCCTGAGCCGTGTCCGCCCTGGGGCACCCCGTCCGCCGGTCAACGCAGCCGGAGGTGCCCATGAGTGCGGAGGCCACGAACCCCGCGACCGCAGGCCCGGTGGTGCCCGCCGCGTCCCGCAGGCGCAGCCGCCCCCGGATCGACCTGCGCCGTCTGGGCCGGGCCGCACTGCTCGGCCCCGCCTCCCGCGGCCGACTGCCCGACGCGATCAGCCACGTCGTCGAGGCGCACCGCGCCCACCACCCCGACGCCGACCTCGAACCGCTGCGCCGCGCCTACGTGCTCGCCGAGTCCTCGCACCGCGGCCAGATGCGCAAGAGCGGCGAGCCGTACATCACCCACCCGCTCGCGGTGACGCTGATCCTGGCCGAACTCGGCGCCGAGACCACCACCTTGACGGCCTCCCTGCTCCACGACACCGTCGAGGACACCGAGGTGACGCTGGATCAGGTACGTGAGCAGTTCGGCGAGGAGGTGCGCTACCTCGTCGACGGGGTCACGAAGTTGGAGAAGGTCGACTACGGCGCCGCCGCCGAGCCCGAGACCTTCCGCAAGATGCTCGTCGCCACCGGCAACGACGTCCGCGTGATGTCGATCAAACTCGCCGACCGGCTCCACAACATGCGCACGCTCGGCGTGATGCGCCCCGAGAAGCAGGCACGCATCGCCAAGGTGACGCGGGACGTCCTCATCCCGCTCGCCGAACGCCTCGGCGTCCAGGCCCTCAAGACCGAACTGGAAGACCTGGTCTTCGCGATCCTGCACCCCGAGGAGTACCAGCACACACGCGAGTTGATCGTCGACAACGCCTCCCGTGCCGACGACCCGCTCGCCGAGTTCGCCGAGGCCATGCGCGTGGTCCTGCGCGACGCCGACATCCAGGCCGAGGTGCTGATCCGGCCACGGCACTTCGTCTCCGTCCACCGCGTCTCCCGCAAGCGCGGCCGGCTGCGCGGTTGCGACTTCGGACGCCTTCTCGTCCTCGTCAACGAGGACGCCGACTGCTACGCGGTCCTCGGCGAACTGCACACCTGCATGACGCCCGTCGTCTCGGAGTTCAAGGACTTCATCGCCGTCCCCAAGTACAACCTCTACCAGTCGCTGCACACCGCCGTCGCCCGCGCGGACGGGCAGGTCGCTGAAGTCCTCATCCGCACCCACCAGATGCACAAGGTCGCCGAGGCCGGAGTGGTGGCGCTCGGCAACCCCTACGCGCCCCCCTCGGAGGAGCAGGGCGGCGAGGGCGGTACCGGCGACACCGGCCCGGCCGACGGCGAGCGCGTCGACCCGACCCGGCCCGGCTGGCTCTCCCGCCTCCTGGACTGGCAGGAGGCCGCCCCGGACCCCGACACCTTCTGGTCCACCCTGCGCGAGGACCTCGCCCAGGACCGCGAGATCACCGTCTTCCGCCCCGACGGCGGCACCATCGGCCTGCCCGACGGCGCCACCTGCGTGGACGCCGCATACGCGCAGTACGGCGAGGACGCGCACGCCTGCATCGGAGCCCGCGTCAACGGCCGACTGGCGACCCTGAGCACCGTGCTGCGGGACGGCGACACCGTCCAGCTCCTCATGGGCCAGGACGCCGCCTCCGAGCCCTCCAGGGAGTGGCTGGAGCACGCCCACACCCCCGCCGCGCGCATCGCCATCCAGCGGTGGCTGGCGGCCCATCCGGGCACGGACGAGGACGAGGGCGCCGGTGCGGCCCAGGCCGACGGCGGTACCGGGCGGCCCGGGTCCGACGCGGTAGCGCCCGAGGGCGCCGTCCCGCTCGACGGCCCCGCGCCCCGCCCCTCACCCGACGCCCTCGCCCCCCGCTCCGTCGCCGCGCTCACCGTCGTGGACCGTCCCGGCGCGAGCGTCCGGCTCGCCGGATGCTGTACGCCCGTACCGTCCGACGAGGTGACAGGCTTCGCCGTACGCGGGGGAGTGGTGACCGTGCACCGGGTCGAGTGCGCCGCCGTGGCACGCATGACGAGCGCGGGGCGCCCGCAGGCGGACGTGCGCTGGGGCGACACCACCGCGTGCCGGGTCACCCTGGTCGCCGAATCGTTCGGCCGGCCGCATCTGCTGGCCGACCTCACCGAGGCGATGGCTCTGGAAGGAGCCGAGATCGTCTCCGCGACCGTCGAACCCCCCAGCCAGCAGCGCGTACGCCACACCTACACCGTCGAACTCCCCGACGCCGCCCACCTGCCCACCCTGATGCGCGCCATGCGGAACGTGCCCGGCGTGTACGACGTGAGCCGCGCCCAGGACCACGCCTCGGCGTCCTGAGCAGAGACGGACGCCGCAGGGGAGTGCTTTCGCCCCGAGGGCCGCCCTCGCCCCCCGCGGGCGTGCGCAACGGCCCTCGTCCTCGACCGCTGCTCCAGCGCCCCCGTCACCCCACGCGCGCGTGCGCACCCGTTCGGGTGGGCCGGGCGCGCGCCGTCCCCACGGGCTCCGCGCACGCTGGTAGCGGTGGTCCATGCTGCTCACCCCCCGCGACCGGGCCACCGGTGCACAGGCACGTCCCGACCACGCGGACGCCACGGGACCGCGTACCGGTCTCCTCCCGCACCGCAACGGCCCCCTGGAGTCCCGCACGGACACGCGGCGCCCCCGCAACCGCCCCGCCCGGCGTCTCACCTCCGCCCTCCTCGCCTCGGCCGTGTCCGTCTGCCTCGTCGCCGTCAGCGCGCCGCCGACCCCGCTCGGCGTCGGCGACCGCCTCTTCCCGCACCTCGGCAACCCCGGATACGACGTGGCGTCGTACGACCTGTCCTTCACCTACTCCGGCAGCAACGGCAAGCCCCTCCAGGCCGTCACCACCATCGACGGCCGGACGACGGCCTCGCTCGACCGGCTCAACCTCGACTTCGCGCACGGCGAGGTCACGGCCGTGGAGGTCGACGGCGAGCCCGCGAGCTTCGCCGGCGCCGGCGAGGACCTGGTGATCACGCCCGAGGAGCCGCTGCCCCGGGGGCACCGGACCCGCGTCACCGTGCGCCACACCAGCGACCCGGTGAGCGCCGAGGGCCGGGACGGCGGCTGGGTGCGGACCGCGGACGGACTCGCCATGGCCAACCAGGCCGACGCCGCCCACCTGGTGTTCCCCTGCAACGACCACCCCTCCGACAAGGCGCTGTTCACCATCCGGGTGACCGCCCCCCACAGCTACACGGCCGTCGCCAACGGGCTGCCGGACGGCGTCGTGAAGACCGGCACCACCACCACCTGGACGTACCGCACCCGGCACCCCATGGCCACCGAGCTCGCCCAGGTGTCCATCGGCCGTTCCACCGTCGTGCACCGCGAGGGGCCGCACGGGCTGCCCGTGCGGGACGTCGTCCCCACCCGGGACCGCGACCGGCTCGAACCCTGGCTGAAGAAGACCCCCGAGCAGATCACCTGGATGGAGAAGCGGGTCGGCCCCTACCCGTTCGAGACCTACGGCCTGCTCATGGCCGACGCGACCACCGGATTCGAACTCGAGACCCAGACCCTCTCCCTCTTCGAGCGCGACCTGTTCACCGAGCCCGCCTACCCCCAGTGGTACATCGAGTCGATCATGGTGCACGAACTGGCACACCAGTGGTTCGGCAACAGCGTCAGCCCGCGCACCTGGTCCGACCTGTGGCTCAACGAAGGGCACGCCACCTGGTACGAGGCCCTGTACGCGGAGGAGAAGGCGGGGCGTGCGCTGCAGGCGCGCATGAAGGCCGCGTACGCCGCCTCCGACCGGTGGCGCGCGGCGGGCGGCCCGCCCGGGGCGCCCAAGCCGCCCGTCCCCGGTCAGAAGATCGGCATCTTCCGCGCGAACGTCTACGACGGCGCCGCCCTCGTCCTGTACGCCCTGCGCCAGGAGATCGGCGCCCGGGCGTTCGACCGGCTGGAGCGGACCTGGGTGCGCGATCACCAGGACGCCACGGCGTCCACCGCCGACTTCGCCCACCTGGCCGCCCGGATCTCCGGGCGTGACCTCGGAGGATTCTTCGATGCCTGGCTGTACGGCGAGAAGACCCCGCCGATGCCCGGCCACCCGAACTGGAAGCCGACGGCGCCGACCGTGACGGCCGCGGAATAACACGGTGACGAGACGGGCCGTACCGTGCGACCATCGTGGGGTCGGCGGGTCGCGGGACACGGGAATCTCCCGAGGAGCTCGCGCGTTGAACACATTGACCGCCGAACCGGCATCCCCAACGACGTAAGGACCCAATGACCTCCTCTTCTTCCTTTTCCCAGGACACCAAGCGCTTCGCGCACGCCTACCCCGAAGGTCTTCGGGCCGATGCCCTGATGGAAGAGGACGTCGCCTGGAGCCACGAGATCGACGGAGAGCGGGACGGCGACCAGTTCGACCGCTCCGAGCGCGCGGCCCTGCGCCGCGTCGCGGGCCTCTCCACCGAGCTCGAGGACGTCACCGAGGTCGAGTACCGTCAGCTCCGCCTGGAGCGGGTCGTGCTCGTCGGCGTCTGGACCTCGGGGACCGTGCAGGACGCGGACAACTCCCTCGCGGAGCTCGCCGCCCTCGCGGAGACCGCGGGCGCGCTCGTGCTCGACGGCGTGATCCAGCGCCGCGACAAGCCCGACGCGGCCACCTACATCGGTTCCGGCAAGGCCGACGAGCTGCGCGACATCGTCGTCGAGACGGGCGCGGACACCGTCATCTGCGACGGTGAGCTGAGCCCGGGCCAGCTGATCCACCTCGAGGACGTCGTCAAGGTCAAGGTCATCGACCGTACGGCCCTGATCCTCGACATCTTCGCCCAGCACGCCAAGTCCCGCGAGGGCAAGGCGCAGGTCGCGCTCGCGCAGATGCAGTACATGCTGCCGCGGCTGCGCGGCTGGGGTCAGTCGCTGTCCCGTCAGATGGGCGGCGGCAAGGGCGGCGGTCTCGCCACCCGTGGTCCCGGTGAGACCAAGATCGAGACCGACCGGCGTCGGATCCGCGAGAAGATGGCGAAGATGCGCCGGGAGATCGCGGAGATGAAGACCGGCCGCGAGATCAAGCGTCAGGAGCGCAAGCGCCACAGGGTGCCGTCCGTCGCCATCGCGGGCTACACCAACGCCGGCAAGTCCTCGCTGCTCAACCGCCTCACCGGCGCGGGCGTGCTGGTCGAGAACGCCCTGTTCGCGACCCTCGACCCGACCGTGCGCCGGGCCGAGTCGCCGAGCGGCCGGTTGTACACCCTGGCGGACACCGTCGGGTTCGTCCGCCATCTGCCCCACCACCTGGTCGAGGCGTTCCGCTCCACGATGGAGGAGGTCGGCGAGTCCGACCTGATCCTGCACGTCGTGGACGGCTCACACCCCGACCCGGAGGAGCAGCTGGCTGCCGTGCGCGAGGTGATCCGGGACGTCGGCGCGGTCGACGTGCCCGAGATCGTCGTGATCAACAAGGCCGACGCGGCCGACCCGCTGACGCTGCAGCGGCTGATGCGGATCGAGAAGCGCTCCATCGCGGTCTCGGCCCGTACCGGTCAGGGCATCGACGAGCTGCTCGCGCTCATCGACGAGGCGCTGCCGCGCCCCTCGGTCGAGATCGAGGCGCTCGTGCCGTACACGCACGGCAAGCTGGTCGCCCGTGCCCACTCCGAGGGCGAGGTGATCTCCGCGGAGCACACGGCGGAGGGCACCCTGCTGAAGGCGCGGGTGCACGAGGAGCTGGCGGCGGACCTCGCACCGTACGTCCCGGCACCGCTGGCCTGACCCGTCCGGCACACGGCCCGGGGGGAAGGGGGGGGGGGGGGGGGGGGGGGGGGGGGGGGGGGGGGGGGGGGGGGAGGGGGGAGGGGGGGGGGGGGGGGGAGTCGCACTCGGCGTTCCAGGCGTCAGTGCGAGACCCCGCTGGAAAAAGGGCCGGGGTCCTCCCCCTTTGGTGGGGGGGGGCCCGGGCCCTCGGGCCGTGCACGGCTCACCGACCGCCGTAGGTCCTGCTCATGTTGTCGTAGATCGCCTTGGCCTCCGCGCCGAGCTGCGGGCCCGCCAGCCAGGTGTTGTCGGTCGGGCCGATCGAGGTGTTCGAGACCAGCTTGGTCTTGCCGTCCACCATCCGGAACCAGCCGCCACCGGACGAACCACCGGTCATGGTGCAGCCGATGCGGTACATCGTCGGCAGGGTCGGGTTCAGCGACAGCCGCCCGGGACGGTCGATGCACTTGAACATCTTCAGCCCGTTGTACGGCGGCGCCGCCGGGTAGCCCCAGGCGCCCATCGCGTCGACCGTGGTGGTGGCCGGCGCCGAGAAGTCGACGTCCAGCGACGCGCCGAGGGTCTCCTCCAGAGACTTGGAGCCCTGCTCCGGCGTCACGTGCAGCACCGCGTAGTCGTACGGGGCGCCCGCGCCGCCCGTGTCCGAGCCGCCCGAGATCCACTCGTTGGAGGTGGAGGCCCAGTCGGCCCACCAGTTGCCGTACGGCGAGATCTCCGAGGCCGTCGCGTTGCCCAGCTGCGCTTCGGTCTTGCCGAGGTCGTTGTAGGCCGGGACGAAGACGATGTTGCGGTACCAGCCGCCCGCGCCACCGGCGTGCACGCAGTGACCCGCCGTCCAGACGAGATTGGACTTGCCCGGGTGGTTCACGTCCGAGATGACGGTGCCCGAGCAGACTGCCGTCCCGGCGGGGGTGTCGAAGAAGACCTTGCCGACCGGGGCGGCGTTCTCGTGGTACGGAGTCTTCTCGGCCTCGGCCTCCACGGGAGCCGGCTCAGGGTCGCTGACGCCCTGGTCAGCGGCGGTGTCCTTCGTGGTGACCGTCTTGTTGGCCTCCTTCGCGGACTGCATCCGCTCCGGCTTCCACAGACCCTCGATCACCGGGTTGACGAAGTCCTTGGCGGCGCGGAGCCACGTGTCCCTGTCCCAGTCCTTCCAGCCGCCCTTCGCCCAGTCGTCGACGTCGATGCCGTGCTGCTTGAGCTTGTCGGCGACGTTCGACGGGACCTTGACCTTGCCGTCGCCGGTGTCGGCGGCGGCCTGGGACGACGTGGCGGAGGCGTCGGCCTTGTCGTCGGCCGAGCCCTCACAGGCGGTCGCGGTCAGCGCCAGGGCCGAGACCAGCCCGGTGACCGCGAGGAAGGTCTGGCGCCGCCCGCGGCGGCGCGGGCCGGACGTATGTGTGGAACGCATGCTGCGATGTCCCCCGTTGAAACGCGTGAATGTCATGTGCTTGTCAGATGGAGGTGTCACCGGCCGCGGCTCGCTGCTGCGGAGACCGTTCGTGACGACACCTCACTATGCCCGGGGAAACCGGGACGAACGGCGGTGGGGTGGTGAAGATTCCCGTGAGACACCCCACCGTCGACGATCACTGACCGGCGAACTTCTCGCTCACCGCGTCGTACACGCCCTTGGCCGCCTCACCCAGCCGCGGTCCCGCGAGCCAGCCCGCGCCCACCGGGCCGATCGACGTGTTGGACACCAGCGCGGGCTTGCCGTCCGACCCCGTCGCCACCCAGCCGCCGCCGGACGAACCACCGGTCATCGAGCAGCCGATGCGGTACATCGTCGGGTCCGACGCGCTGAGCGACAGCCGCCCCGGCTTGTCCTCGCACTGGTACAGCTTCTGCCCGTCGTACGGCGCCGCCGCCGGGTAGCCCGTCGCGGTGATGCCCTTCACCTGCGGCACGGCAGGGGCCGTGAAGTCCACCGGCAGCGCCGAACCGACCGTCTCCTCCAGGGACTTGCCGGATCCGCCCTCCTCCGGCGTCACATGGATCACGGCGAAGTCGAACGAGGCGCCGTCACCGCCCGTCTGACCGCCCTGCTCGATCCACTGCTCCGAGGTCTGCGCCCACTCACCCCACCAGACCCCGTACGGCGCCACCTCCTCCTTGGTGGCCGTCTCCAGCTCCTGGACCGACTCGCCCGCGTCGTTGTACGACGGCACGAACGCGATGTTGCGGTACCAGCCGCCCTCCTTGCCCGCGTGCACACAGTGACCCGCCGTCCAGACCAGGTTGGACTTGCCCGGGTGGGCAGGGTCCTGCACGACCGTCGCCGAGCAGACCATCGTGCCCTTGGGGGAGTCGAAGAACACCTTGCCCGCCTCGGGGGCGTTGGCGTGGTACGTCGACGCCACGGCCGCCGCCTCCACCGCCTTCGGCGCCGGGTCCGTCACGCCCTGGTCGCCGGAGAGGTCGCTGTCGTCGACGGCCCGGTCCGGGTCCTCCGCCTCACGCATCCGGTCCGGGTCCCACAGGCCCGCGATGATCGGGTTGACGTAGTCCTGCGCCTCGCGCAGCCAGTCGTCCCGGTCCCAGTTCTTCCAGGCGCCGTTCTTCCACTTGTCGAGGTCGATCCCGTGTTCCTTGAGCTTGTCCTTGAGGTGGTCCGGGATCGTGATCTTGCCGTCGCTGCTCGCCGAGGCGGACGCGGATACCTGGCTGGTCGCGTCGGCGTCGCCCGACTCGCAGGCGGTCGCGGTGAGAACGAGCACCGAGGCGAGGGCGGCGGCGCCCAGTGCGGGGGAGGTTCTGCGGCGGGCGTTCCCCCCTCGACGAGCGGTGAACGACGGCCGTATGGATCGCATGGTCTGATTTCCCCCTGCTGTCAACGAACTTGGAGCGATGACCGTTCTCCCGCCGGGCGCTCGGCGTGCTCTCGCGGCGAGTTCACCCGGGTCTGACGGTCCTGTGGAACGGCATCACACGATATGCGCTCGCTGTGGGGGACTTCCGATCGAACGGCAACGGTTCCGTCACGGCAAGGATCTTGAGGCAACCCGTAACCCGGTGGACGGTCCGGGGTTGGTAGCCGTGAGGGCCGGCCGTCTGCGTCCGGCCCTCCGCGCGGAATTCCACCGAGGGCGCGGACCGAGCGTGCGAGGGGCGCCGCCCGGAGCCCCCCGGAGCCCCCGGGAGCCCCCCGGAGCCCCCCGGAGGCCGGCGGATCCGGCGCCGCCCCGGCTTCCGTGACACACCGACTCGCCTCTGGAGAACGGGAGGACACAGGGCCGTGGCCGTGAACGAACCTGGACCCGGGGAGGCGTCGGACGGGGCGCCGGAGGTCGGAGAGCCCGGGACGGAAACCCGCGGCGTCACGCGAGGTGCGAGCGGGGCGCCCGCCGCCGGGACCACCGCCGGCGCCGGTGTCTCCCCCATGGCCGGCGCGCAGGCGAGCGGACCGTCGGACCAGGTGATCCTGCCGGGCCAGCCGGCGCGCGAGTCGGCGGCGCGCACCTACGCGCGTGCCCTTCCGATCGTGCCGGTCCGGGCACGGGGACTGACCATCGAGGGCGCCGACGGCCGCCGCTACCTCGACTGTCTCTCGGGCGCGGGAACCCTGGCCCTCGGTCACAACCACCCCGTCGTGCTGGAGGCCATCCGCAAGGTCCTCGACTCGGGCGCCCCCCTGCACGTCGTCGACCTCGCAGCCCCGGTCAAGGACGCCTTCCTCGCCGAACTGTTCCGCACTCTGCCGCCAGGACTCACCGAGCACGCGCGCGTGCGGTTCTGCGGGCCGGCCGGCACGGACGCGGTGGAAGCCGCCCTGAACCTGGTGCGGGCCGCCACCGGTCGCACGGGTGTCCTGGCCTTCACCGGTGCCCACCACGGCACGACGGCGGGAGCCCTCGATCGCTCCGGGGACGCCTTCGACGGGGCGGTGACGCGGCTGCCCTATCCGCAGGACTACCGCTGCCCGTTCGGTGTCGGCGGCGAGCGCGGAGCCGACCTGGCCGCACGCTGGACCGCGTCCGTCCTCGACGACCCCTCGTCGGGCGTACGCCCGCCCGCCGGCATGATCCTCGAACCTGTCCAGAGCGAGGGCGGTGTGATCCCCGCACCGGACGCCTGGATGCGGAGCATGCGGCAGATCACCGCCGACCGGTCGATCCCGCTGATCGCCGACGAGATCCAGACGGGCGTCGGCCGCACCGGCGCGTTCTGGGCCGTGGAGCACAGCGGGATCGTCCCGGACGTGATGGTCTTCTCCAAGTCCATCGGCGGCAGTCTGCCCCTGGCCGTCATCGTCTACCACGAGGACCTCGACGCCTGGGAACCCGGGGCACACGCGGGCGCCTTTCGTGGCAACCAACTCGCCATGGCCGCCGGCACGGCCACCCTCGCCTATGTCCGCACCAACAACCTCGCCGTACGCGCCGCCACGCTCGGCACCCACATGCTCGCCCAGCTCCGGCGCCTGGCCGAGAGGTTCCCGTGCATGGGCGAGGTCCGGGGGCGGGGGCTCATGATCGGCGTCGAGATGGTGGACCCGGAGGGGGAGCGCGGGCGAGGGGGGTCGGCCCAGGCGATCGGCTCGGTCCCACCGGGGGAACTCTCGCAGCCGCACCTCGCGGCCCTCGGCGGGGGGACGGCAGCGGGGTCGGTGCACGGCCCGGAGCCGACCGCTGCGCCGGCCCGCGCCATGGAGACGAGAGCCGCCTCGGCGGCGCGGACCGCGGGCGCGACACCGGGTTCGGTCGGTGCCGCGGAGACGACGGCGGCGCCGGTCCTCGGTGCGGAGACGACGACAGCGCCGGCCCGCGGCCCGCATCCCGCCGCGCCCGAACTGGCCGCGGCGGTCCAGCGGGAGTGTCTGCGACGCGGCCTGATCGTCGATATCGGCGGCCGCCACGCCAGCGTCGTCCGTCTCCTGCCGCCCTTGACGATCACCGACGAACAGGCGGCCGCGGTGCTCGACCGGCTCTCCGACGCGATCGAGGCGGTGTCCCAGCCGACCGGGCAGACCGCGCGGCGCCGGCCTCCCGCCGGCCGCACGTAACCGGGGCATCCCCCACGCCCGGGCGACCCCGCGCGCCCTCTGCCGCAGCAGCCCGACGCACCGCCGACCGAGGCGCCCCCACCCGACGAGGAACGACCGTGAACACCTCCCCCCTGAACTCCGACTCCCCGGCCCCCGCGCGAGCCACCTCCCACGCATCGACATCTCCCTCCTCCGTACCGCCGGTCTTCACGAGATCGGCCATCACCATCCCCCGCCCACAGGGGCAGCCGGCCGTCCCGAGGCCGCCGCACGGCTCTCCCGACGACCCCCTCGACCATCCCGACCCGCTCACGGCAGCACAGGCCGCCGCGGTCGAGAACCTGCTGCGGTGCTGGGTGCGTGAGAACGGGTCGGCCGCTCCCCGCGACGGCGTCCTGCGTCTCCCGCTGCCCGCCAGCGGCACCGCGTTGGTCGCCCCGGTCCACTACTGGTCTCCCACGGGCTGGCACCGGCTGGGCCGGCCGCGCCTGGCCGGGGTCCCCGACCGGTTCCCGCCCGTCGACGCGGTCACGGTCGCGGCGCTGCTGGCCCGCGAAGCGGTCGGTGCGTCCAGCCCGCGCACGGCCACGACCGCCGACGCGGAACCAACGCCCTGCCCGACGTCCACTGCCGATGACGGGGTGGATCTCGTGCCGACGTCCCCTACTGGTGACGGGATGGATCTCGTGCCGCCCGCCGCCGGTGACGGCGTGGACCCGGTGCCGGCTGACACTGCCGCTCATGGCGCGGACCTGGTGGCCCGTGTCGCCGACTCCGTCCGCCGTACCGCCGGCTTCATCAGTGAGCGCCGGGAGCGTCCCGCTGCCGAGAGAGACCTCTTCCTCTCCGCCGAGCAAGCTCTGACACTCGGACACCCGCTGCACCCGACTCCCAAGAGCCGTGAGGGGCTCACCGACGCCGAAGCCCGCCTGTACTCACCCGAACTGCGCGGCTCCTTCCCTCTCCACTGGCTCGCCGTCGACCCCTCCCTCCTCGCCGCCGACTCCGCCTGGACCGAGCGCGGCCGCGCGGTCACCGCTGACCGGTTGTCGGCCCGACTCGCCGGCCCCGGTCTGGCACTGCCCGACGGCCATGCCGCCCTGCCCCTGCACCCCTGGCAGCTCCGCGAGGTCCACCACCGCCCCGACGTCGCGGCGCTGATCGACGCCGGACTGCTCCGGGACCTCGGCCCGCACGGGCCCGCCTGGCATCCCACCTCCTCCGTCCGAACCGTCTACCGCTCCGGCGCCCCGGCGATGCTGAAGCTGTCGCTCGGGCTGCGCATCACCAACTCCTGCCGTGAGAACCTGCGCAAGGAACTCCACCGTGGTGTCGAGGTGCACCGGCTGCTGCGCACCGGCCTCTCCGACCGGTGGCGAGCCGCTCACCCCCGTTTCGACATCGTGCGGGATCCGGCCTGGCTCGCCGTCGACGGGCCGGACGGCCTTCCGGTGACCGGCCTCGACGTGATGATCCGGCACAACCCGTTCACCCCCGCGGACGACGTCTCCTGCGTCGCGGGCCTGCTCGCACCCCGGTCCCAGCCTGACCCCTCCCCGTCCGGGCGCTCCCGGCTGGCCGCACTCGTCACCCGTCTCGCCGAGAGCACGGGACGACGACGCGAGACCGTCGCCGCCGAGTGGTTCCTGCGCTACCTCGAGCAGGTCGTCCGTCCGGTGCTGTGGCTCGACGGCGAAGCAGGCATCGCCCTGGAGGCGCACCAGCAGAACACCCTGCTCCTGCTGGACTCCGCCGGGTGGCCCCATGGCGGCCGCTACCGTGACAACCAGGGCTACTACTTCCGTGCCTCCCGCCGCACGGAACTCGAAGCCCGGTTGCCGGGTGTCGGCGAGCGCAGCGACACCTTCGTCTCCGACGAGGTCACCGACGAGCGCTTCGCGTACTACCTCGGGATCAACAACGTGCTCGGACTGATCGGCGCGTTCGGCTCCCAGCGGCTCGCCGACGAGTGTCTGCTGCTCGCCGCCTTCCGGCGATTCCTCACCGCTGCCGCAGCCGGCCCCCACCGGCTGCGCAGTTCACTGCCCGTCCGGCTGCTCGACTCGCCGGTCCTGCGATGCAAGGCCAACCTGCTGACCCGGCTGCACGGCCTGGACGAACTCGTCGGCCCGGTCGAGACCCAGTCCGTGTACGTCACCATCGCCAACCCCCTGCATCGATGAAGCTCTTGTCCCTCGACCCGTGACTGCTGACCCCGTGAACCGTCATCCGTGAACCACTGAGGAGTCTCGGTCGTGTCGCTCCCTGCCCCTGCCCCTGCCGCTGCCGCTGCCGCTGGCACCCGTGCCGGCACTTTCCCCGCCGTCGGCTGTGCAGCGGGGCGGGTCGGCTGGGGGCCGACTCTCACCGCCGTGGGCGCGTTCCGTCTCGCCCCCGTTCGGGTCGAGAGGGACACGGCGCGCATCAGCCGGTGGATGAACGACCCCGCGGTCGCGGCGTTCTGGCAACTCGCGGGGCCCCCGTCCGTGACCGCGGACCATCTGCGCCGTCAGGTCACCGGCCGGGGACACAGCGTCCCGTGCCTCGGTGTGCTCGAGGGCAGGCCGATGAGCTACTGGGAGATCTACCGTGCGGACCTCGATCCTCTGGCCCGCCACTATCCGGCCCGACCCCACGACACCGGTCTCCACCTGCTCATCGGTGCTGCCGCCGACCGTGGACGAGGGCTTGGCGGCCTTCTCCTGCGAGCCGTCGCAGAGCTCGTACTCGACGCCTCGCCTGTCTGCGCGCGCCTGGTCGCTGAACCCGACATCCGCAAAACCCCCTCCGTAGCCGCCTTCTTGAACGCCGGCTTCCGGTTCTTCGCCGAGGTCGACCTGCCCGACAAGCGAGCCGCCCTCATGGTCCGAGACCGGAACCCACGTGAACTGCCGTGACGGTGACACTCCGTGGCATCCCCGTCATTTTCCGTAACGTCGCGCGAGTCGTGCGGGTTCCCGCTTCGAGACGGACGATCACCTTTCCGTCTCCCACCCCCGTCCCTCCCTCCCGCACACCCGACCCGAAATCCGCACGCCCGCCCGCACCCACCGGGAAGCTCAGAGTCTTGATCCCACCCCTCCCGTCCGCCTTGCCCACACGTTTGTCACTGCCGCGCCGTAGGGTGGTCGCGCTATGACGAAGCCCTCTCTCCCCGAACTCCTGCATGCCGCCGTCGCCGCTGTCGGCGGTACGGAGCGCCCCGGCCAGGTGTCCATGGCCGAAGCCGTCGCGGAGGCCATCGACGACGGATCCCATCTGCTGGTCCAGGCCGGCACCGGCACCGGCAAGTCGCTCGGCTACCTGGTGCCGGCACTCGCGCAGGGGGAGCGCGTCGTCGTGGCGACCGCCACCCTGGCCTTGCAGCGCCAGCTCGTGGAGCGGGACCTGCCGCGCACGGTCGAGGCATTGCATCCGCTGCTGCGCCGCCGCCCGGAGTTCGCCATGCTCAAGGGCCGGTCGAACTACCTCTGTCTGCACCGCCTGCACGAGGGCATGCCGCAGGACGAGGAGGAGGGCCTGTTCGACCAGTTCGAGGCGGCGGCGCCCACCAGCAAGCTGGGCCAGGACCTGCTGCGGCTGCGTGACTGGGCGGACGAGACGGAGGACGGCGATCGGGACGACCTGACACCGGGTGTCTCCGATCGCGCCTGGGCACAGGTGTCGGTGTCGTCGCGGGAGTGCCTGGGTGCCTCGAAGTGCGCGTACGGCGCCGAGTGCTTCGCGGAGATGGCCCGCGAGCGCGCCAAGCTGGCCGAAGTGGTCGTGACCAACCACGCCCTGCTGGCGATCGACGCCATCGAAGGTGCCCCGGTCCTGCCGCAGCACGAGGTTCTGATCGTCGACGAGGCCCATGAGCTGGTGTCGAGGGTCACCGGCGTGGCGACCGGCGAGCTCACCCCGGGCCAGGTCAACCGCGCGGTGCGCCGAGCGGCCAAGCTGGTCGACGAGAAGGCAGCCGACCAGCTCCAGACCGCCGCCGAGGGCTTCGAGCGGCTGATGGAGCTCGCGCTGCCGGGCCGTCTGGAGGAGATCCCGGAGGACCTGGGCTACGCCCTCATGGCACTGCGCGATGCCGCCCGCACCGTCATCTCCGCGATCGGTGCGACCCGCGACAAGTCGGTGCAGGACGAGGACGCGATCCGCAAGCAGGCACTCGCCTCCGTGGAGAGCGTCCACGACGTCGCGGAGCGGATCGTGAACGGTTCGGAGTACGACGTCGTCTGGTACGAGCGGCACGAGCGCTTCGGCGCCTCCCTGCGCGTCGCCCCCATGTCCGTGTCGGCTCTCCTGAGGGAGAAGCTCTTCGCCGACCGCTCGGTGATCCTGGCGTCGGCCACCCTGAAGCTGGGCGGGGACTTCAACGGCGTGGGCGCTTCCCTGGGCCTGGCCCCGGAGGGCACCCAGGGCGAGGACGTCCCCCCGTGGAAGGGCATCGACGTCGGCTCGCCCTTCGACTACCGCAAGCAGGGCATCCTGTACGTCGCCAAGCATCTGGCCCGTCCCGCTCGCGACGGCGACCGTGGCGACATGCTGGACGAGCTGACGGATCTGATCCAGGCGGCCGGCGGGCGCACCCTCGGCCTCTTCTCCTCCATGCGGGCCGCTCAGCTCGCCGCCGAGGAGCTCCGCAGCCGCATCCCCGAGTTCCCGATCCTCCTCCAGGGCGAGGAGACCCTCGGCGAACTGATCAAGAACTTCGCGGCGGATCCGAAGACGTGTCTCTTCGGCACCCTGTCGCTGTGGCAGGGCGTCGACGTGCCCGGGCCCAGTTGTCAGCTGGTCGTCATGGACAAGATCCCGTTCCCGCGCCCGGACGATCCGCTGATGAGCGCCCGGCAGAAGGCCGTGGAGGACGCCGGCGGCAACGGTTTCATGGCGGTCGCCGCCACCCACGCCGCGCTGCTCATGGCCCAGGGCGCGGGCCGGCTCGTGCGCGCGTCGGGGGACCGCGGGGTGGTCGCCGTACTGGATCAGCGGCTGGCGACGGCCCGCTACGGGAGCTACCTGAAGGCGTCCATGCCGGACTTCTGGTACACGACGGACCGCAACCAGGTCCGCAGGTCCCTGGCGGCCATCGACGCGGCGGCCCGGCAGACGGAAGCGGAGTAGGGCCGGGGGACGGAGCGCGGGGAGTACCGCGGACGGAACCGTCGTGTATCCACAGGCGGAACCGCCGTGCAGCCGACAGTCGGAGGCGCGGCGGTGCCGGTGGGCGGCGGGCCGTCCCGGCCCCGGGGTGCATGCGGGTGAGCGGTTGAGGGAGTCCCGCTGAGCGGTTCTGCACAGCACAGGGCCCCGGAACCGGCGCAGGGATCCCGGGGCCCAGTCAGGGGGGCGGATCGAGGAGGCCCGACCGCCGCCGGCCTCAGACGCGGCGCAGTACGGCCACCACCTTGCCGAGGATGGTCGCGTCGTCACCGGGGATCGGCTCGTAGGCCGCGTTGTGCGGGAGCAGCCACACATGACCGTCCTCACGCTTGAAGCGCTTGACGGTGGCCTCGCCGTCCAGCATGGCGGCCACGATGTCGCCGTTCTCGGCGACCGGCTGGCGGCGGACGGTGACCCAGTCGCCGTCACAGATCGCGGCCTCGATCATCGAGTCGCCCACGACCTTCAGCACGAACAGTTCGCCGTCGCCCACGAGCTGCCGGGGGAGGGGGAAGACGTCCTCGACCGATTCCTCGGCGAGGATCGGGCCGCCGGCGGCGATCCGGCCGACCAGCGGGACGTACGACGCGGCGGGCTTGCCGGCGGTGTCCGTCGGCTGCACGGCCGCGGCCTGGTCGGAGCCGCGCACCTCGTACGCGCGGGGGCGGTGCGGGTCGCGCCGCAGGAAGCCCTTGCGCTCCAGCGCCATGAGCTGGTGTGCGACCGAGGAGGTGCTGGACAGGCCGACCGCCTGGCCGATCTCCCGCATCGACGGCGGGTAGCCACGCCGCTGCACGGAGTCCCGGATGACCTCGATCACCCGTCGCTGCCGGTCGGTGAGCCCCGAGCTGTCCGCCCGGATGCCTGGAGGTCGGCCCGGCAGGGAACGCTTGTGCCCCTCGGTATTCGTGGCTTCGTTCATCGCATGCACCGGCTCGAGTCGGCCCTGGGAGCGGTCCTGGGCGGTGATGATGGCACTGTCTGCGGTGGTGGTCACGTCGGCCCCTCTCGATTGTCTCCCTGCTGGACAACGGTAGTTGCTTTCGAAAGGTTGCGCCAAACACACGTTCGAGTGAAAAAGCGTGGATCGCCTGACTTGATCATGAGTGTGGGTGTATTGGCTGACGCGTTGCCCAGTCCGCGTAAGAGCGCTTTGTGTACTCTTCACCGCCGGGATCGAGCACCCTGTGGGGTGCCGCCCCAGTCTGCCATCCGCCGCCCCGTCGATCGGGGACCGGGGGCCGCTCTGTGCGAGAGTCGCACCTCTCCTCCCTGCGGCGCTCACGGTATCCCCGTAAGCGCCCGGTGAGATGACACGGCGGCCGGTGAGGTGACACTCCCGCGGGCGTGGCGCCGCCCGTGGGCCACCCGGGCGTGCGCGCGCGGTTGCCCGTGCGCAGGCGGGGAAACCGCCGTGTGCGAGGCAGCTTCCGCGTGCTGCCTGTGACCGCGGAATCGCGTGGGGTGAGAGTGTCCGACGCGACACGCGATGTGGCCTGGGTGAATGAGCCAAGTCCCATATCTAGTGGTTGGATGGCGCCAGCGGCCCAGAAGTTGTGGTCCCCGGTGTCTGAGGACACTCCCGGATCGCCTATGCTTGGGGCTGCTTCGAGGGGCCCATGAGGTCCGCGAGGCTATTGAGTCTGCTGTGAGGAGGGTTGGGAGTACATGCACTGCCCCTTCTGCAGGCACCCCGACAGCCGCGTCGTCGACAGCCGTACGACCGACGACGGCACGTCGATCCGCAGGCGCCGCCAGTGTCCTGACTGCTCCCGTCGTTTCACGACCGTGGAGACGTGCTCGCTCATGGTGGTCAAGCGGTCCGGAGTCACCGAGCCCTTCAGTCGCACCAAGGTCATCAACGGCGTGCGCAAGGCGTGCCAGGGGCGGCCTGTCACCGAGGACGCGCTCGCCCAGTTGGGTCAGCGGGTCGAGGAGGCGGTGCGGGCCACCGGGAGCGCCGAGCTGACCACCCACGACGTGGGGCTGGCCATACTCGGCCCGTTGCAGGAGCTCGACCTCGTCGCCTATCTGCGGTTCGCCTCCGTCTATCGGGCCTTCGACTCGCTCGAGGACTTCGAGGCGGCGATCGCGGAACTCAGGGACCAGAGGGGACACCCCGCCGCGGACGACGACGACCGTGGAGGCGCCGCAGACGCCGAAGGCGCTGTCGCGGGGAGCCGGGAAGACGACGGCGGGCGCGGAGGGACCGTGCAGGTTCCCGAGCCCGCCCGCGCCGCCGACTGACCGGCGGGCCGGAACCGGACGGCAGCGCCGGGTCCGGCCGGGCAGCGGCGGACGAAGACCTGTTGTGGGCGGTAGCGAGTGGGTGCCCGCAGCACAAGACAGAACATGTGCCACGGGAACATCGTGGCATTTCAGGGCGTTTTGCCCGTATCAGGGAGGCGGCATGACAGAGACGGCGAGCGGTCCGGCACGAGGTTCCCGCGCCAAGGGCACCAAGGCCACCAAGGGGCTGCGTATCGAGCGCATCCACACCACCCCCGGCGTGCACCCGTACGACGAGGTGGCCTGGGAGCGCCGTGACGTCGTCATGACCAACTGGCGCGACGGCTCGGTCAATTTCGAGCAGCGTGGCGTCGAGTTCCCCGACTTCTGGTCGGTGAACGCGGTCAACATCGTCACCAGCAAGTACTTCCGCGGTGCCGTCGGCACCCCCCAGCGCGAGGTCAGCCTCAAGCAGCTGATCGACCGCATCGTGAAGACCTACCGGAAGGCCGGCGAGGACCACAGGTACTTCGCGTCGCCCGCCGACGCCGAGATCTTCGAGCACGAGCTGGCGTACGCCCTCCTGCACCAGATCTTCAGCTTCAACAGCCCCGTCTGGTTCAACGTCGGCACCCCGCAGCCGCAGCAGGTCTCCGCCTGCTTCATCCTGGCCGTCGACGACTCCATGGAGTCGATCCTCGACTGGTACAAGGAAGAGGGCATGATCTTCAAGGGCGGCTCCGGTGCCGGCCTGAACCTCTCCCGGATCCGCTCCTCCAAGGAGCTGCTGTCCTCCGGTGGCAACGCCTCCGGCCCGGTCTCCTTCATGCGCGGCGCCGACGCCTCCGCCGGCACCATCAAGTCGGGTGGCGCCACTCGCCGCGCCGCCAAGATGGTCGTCCTCGACGTGGACCACCCGGACATCGAGGACTTCATCGAGACCAAGGTCAAGGAAGAGGAGAAGATCCGCGTCCTGCGCGACGCGGGCTTCGACATGGACCTGGGCGGCGACGACATCACGTCCGTCCAGTACCAGAACGCCAACAACTCGGTCCGTGTGAACGACGAGTTCATGCAGGCCGTCGAGCAGGGCGGCCAGTTCGGCCTGCGCGCCCGGATGACCGGCGAGGTGATCGAGAAGGTCGACGCCAAGGCGCTCTTCCGCAAGATCGCCGAAGCCGCCTGGGCCTGCGCCGACCCCGGCATCCAGTACGACGGCGTCATCAACAACTGGCACACCTGCCCCGAGTCCGGCCGGATCACCGCGTCGAACCCGTGCAGCGAGTACATGCACCTGGACAACACGTCCTGCAACCTGGCCTCGCTGAACCTGATGAAGTTCCTGAAGGACGACAGCCGGGGCAACCAGTCCTTCGAGGCCGAGCGCTTCCAGAAGGTCGTCGAACTCGTCATCACCGCGATGGACATCTCCATCTGCTTCGCCGACTTCCCGACCGAGAAGATCGGTGAGAACACGCGCGCGTTCCGTCAGCTCGGCATCGGGTACGCCAACCTCGGCGCCCTGCTGATGGCCACCGGCCACGCGTACGACTCCGACGGCGGCCGCGCCCTGGCCGGCGCCATCACCTCCCTGATGACCGGCACGGCCTACCGCCGCTCCGCCGAACTGGCCGCGGTCGTCGGTCCGTACGACGGCTACGCCCGCAACGCCGACGCCCACAACCGCGTCATGAAGCAGCACTCCGACGCCAACGGGTCGGCCGTCCGCATGGATGACCTGGACACCCCGGTCTGGGCCGCCGCCACGGAGGCCTGGCAGGACGTGCTGCGTCTCGGCGAGAAGAACGGTTTCCGTAACTCCCAGGCGTCCGTGCTCGCCCCCACCGGCACCATCGGCCTGGCGATGTCCTGCGACACCACCGGTGTCGAACCCGACCTCGCCCTGGTCAAGTTCAAGAAGCTGGTCGGCGGCGGCTCGATGCAGATCGTCAACGGCACCGTCCCGCAGGCCCTGCGCCGCCTGGGCTACCAGGAGGAGCAGATCGAGGCGATCGTCGCCCACATCGCCGACAACGGCAACGTGATCGACGCGCCCGGCCTGAAGCAGGAGCACTACGAGGTGTTCGACTGCGCCATGGGCGAGCGCGCCATCTCCCCGATGGGTCACGTCCGCATGATGGCCGCGATCCAGCCCTGGATCTCCGGCGCCATCTCCAAGACGGTCAACATGCCGGAGACGGCGACCGTCGAGGAGGTCGAGGAGATCTACTTCGAGGCCTGGAAGCTCGGCGTCAAGGCCCTCGCGATCTACCGTGACAACTGCAAGGTCGGCCAGCCGCTCTCCGCGAAGACCAAGGAGAAGGAGAAGGCCGAGATCACGGAGAAGGCCGAGGAGACGATCCGTACCGCGGTCGAGAAGGTCGTCGAGTACCGTCCGGTCCGCAAGCGCCTGCCCAAGGGTCGTCCCGGCATCACGACCTCCTTCACGGTCGGCGGCGCCGAGGGCTACATGACCGCCAACTCCTACCCCGACGACGGTCTCGGCGAGGTCTTCCTGAAGATGTCCAAGCAGGGCTCCACCCTGGCGGGCATGATGGACGCCTTCTCCATCGCGGTCTCCGTCGGCCTCCAGTACGGCGTGCCGCTGGAGACCTACGTCTCGAAGTTCACCAACATGCGCTTCGAGCCGGCCGGTATGACGGACGACCCGGACGTGCGGATGGCGCAGTCGATCGTCGACTACATCTTCCGCCGCCTGGCGCTCGACTTCCTGCCCTTCGAGACGCGCTCCGCGCTCGGTATCCACTCCGCCGAGGAGCGTCAGCGCCACCTGGAGACCGGTTCGTACGAGCCGGCCGAGGAGGACGTCGACGTCGAGGGTCTGGCCCAGTCGGCTCCGCGTCAGACCGACCTGAAGGCCGTCGCCACCCCCAAGGCCGAGGCCGAGGCGGCCAAGCCCGCTCCGCAGCAGGCCCACACCAGCGCCGAACTGGTGGAGATGCAGCTGGGCATCCAGGCCGACGCCCCGCTGTGCTTCTCCTGCGGTACGAAGATGCAGCGGGCCGGTTCCTGCTACATCTGCGAGGGTTGCGGCTCGACGAGCGGTTGCAGCTGACCGAGCGGTAGCGGCCAGGGCTGAATGACCTGGCGCAGGGCGGTGGAGCCGGTGTGGCTCCACCGCCCTCTGCTTGGTGGTGGGGGGTGCGTGCGCTTCGGGCGATCCGGGCGCCACTCCGCTCGGGCGGGGGTGCGCCGGTGCCTGCGCCGTCCGCATCCCCGGGCGCCATGCGGACTCCTCGCGGGTCACTCCCCGCGCGCCGCGCGGACTCCTCGCGGGTCAGGCGCACGCCTCCCCCGACGTCCGGCTCCTCGCGCGGTGCCCGGCGGGGTCAGGAGCGGCGCAGCCGGCCCATGATGCCGGTGAACGTGGCCGGGTCGTCCTCGAAGCCCTGCACCCCGGGGTGGAACGTCCACCCGTCGGACGGCTCGCGGACGAATTCCGCGACCGTCGCCGCCGTCGAACCGAGCACGCCACCGAAGTCGTCCTCGGCCAGGTCGGTGTACCCCTCGCGGATCCGGACGGCGGGGTTTACCACGCTGACGAAGGTCCGGTGCTCCTGGCGCTGCTGTATGACGACCCCGACGACCACGCGCGCGTAGCGGGCGTCCAGCCGCTCGAGCTCCACCGTCATGACCTCGTCCCAGCCGAAGCCCTTGCCGTCCGGGCTGTCACGGTCGAGATAGATGGTGCCGTCGGGTGAGCGGCTGTCGAAGTGCACCACATAGGCCGGATCACCGTGCGGGTCGTCCGTCAGGTAGGTCGCGGCCACGATGTCCAGATCGGTGGGCGGCTGCCCCGCGGGACTCGGATCCCATCTGAGCGCGACCTGGACCTTCCGGATTCCCTTGTTGAGGCCCTTCACCGGACTTCCCCTCCCCGTTCCGTCTGTCCTCACCCTGAACTGGCCGATCATCAGGGCCGGTTGTCCATCCTGCCACGCGCGCGTGGACGCCCGCAGGGTTGCACCGCGGCCGGGAGTGACCGACGCCACGCCCGCTGGCCTTACCATGGCGCGGTGCTGGTCAAGTGGATTCGCTGCACCGTGGTGGACCGCCGCGGTTTCGAGCGGGGGCAGCGGAAGTGGGCGGGGCTTCTGGGGGAGCCGGGGTTCCGGGGGCAGGGCGGGGGCTGGAGCAGGGGACGGCCCTCCGTCGCGCATGTCTTCGCCTTCTGGGAGAGCCGTGCCTTCTACGACTCCTTCATGGCGCGCTCCCACGACCGGCTCGCGACCGCCCAGGCGGGCACGTTCAAGGACGCTCAGGTCCGGCTGTTCGACTACCGGTTCGACGTGAAGACCGGCTTCGAGCCCCGTTTCACCGACTCCGACCTGCTGCGCGTGGCCCTGTGCCGCGTCCACGAGGAGCGTGCCGAGCACTTCACCCTGATGCAGGAGAAGGTGTGGAACCCGGCCATGGCCGGCTCCCCGGGCATGATCCGCGGGCTGTTCGCCGAGGCGCCGGGCCACGAGTTCCTGGTGCTGTCGATGTGGCGTTCGGAGGCCGAGCACGGGAAGTACCGCACGGAGCGGGTGGAACGGCTCGCTCTGCGCGCCCAGACGGAAGCGGACGTCGCCTCCCTCACCGGGGACATCGTGGAGCTCGAGCCGACCTGGACGGTGTGAGGTCCGGACCTGCTCATCACCAGCCCTACGGGCTTCCGGTGCGGGATTCGTGTGACCTGTGCCGTATGGAGGGCGCCCGAGTGCTCGATCGGGTCTCACTCGATCTAGGGTCTTGGCATGGCACGACCACGGCGAATCGTCCTTGTCCGACACGGGGAGTCAACGGGCAATGTTGATGACACCGTCTACGAGCGTGAACCCGACCACGCGCTGGCCCTGACCGATCGCGGTCGGCGGCAGGCGGAGGAGACGGGGAAGACCCTGCGGGAGGTGTTCGGCCAGGAGCGGGTCAGCGTCTACGTGTCGCCCTACCGGCGCACGCACGAGACGCTCCGCGCCTTCCACCTCGATCCCGAGCTCATACGCGTGCGGGAAGAGCCCCGACTGCGGGAGCAGGACTGGGGGAACTGGCAGGACCGCGACGACGTCCGCCTGCAGAAGGCCTACCGCGACGCCTACGGGCACTTCTTCTACCGCTTCGCCCAGGGGGAGAGCGGAGCTGACGTGTACGACCGGGTCGGCGGTTTCCTGGAGAGCCTCTTCCGCAGCTTCGAGGCCCCTGACCACCCCCCGAACGTGCTCATCGTGACCCACGGTCTCGCCATGCGCCTGTTCTGCATGCGCTGGTTCCACTGGACGGTCGCGGAGTTCGAGTCGCTGTCCAACCCGGGGAACGCCGAGATGCGGATGCTCGTTCTGGGGGAGGACGGCAAGTACACCCTGGACCGGCCGTTCGACCGGTGGCGAGACCCGGAACCGTATGGGATCTCCGGATAAGGTGGCAGAGCGATGACCTCTGACTCCTCTTCTGACGGGCGCCTGGAGCGCGCCCTCGCCAGCCTGCGCGGACTCGCGGTGGGAGACGCGCTGGGCTCACAGTTCTTCGTGCCGGTGAACTACCCGCTGCTCAAGCGCCGCGCCCTGCCGCCCGGCCCCTGGCAGTGGACCGACGACACCGAGATGGCCTGTTCCGTGGTCGCCGTCCTGGCCGCCCACCACCGCATCGACCAGGACGCCCTGGCCCGCTCCTTCGCGGAGCACCACGACTTCGACCGCGGCTACGGGCCCGCGGTCAACCGACTGCTGCGGCTGGTCCGGGAGGGCGGCGACTGGCGTGAACTGGCCGCCGCCCTGTTCAACGGGCAGGGCTCGTGGGGCAACGGTGCCGCCATGCGGATCGCGCCCCTCGGAGCCTGGTACGCCGACGATCCTGAGCAGGCGACCCACCAGGCGGAGATCTCGGCCTATCCCACCCACCAACACCGTGAGGCGGTGGTGGGGGCCATGGCCGTCGCCGCGGCCGCAGCGCTGGCGGGCGCACCCGGCGGCCCGCCCAGGCCCGAGGCGCTCCTGGACGGCGTCATCGACCTCGTCCCCAAGAGCGCCGTCCGGGCGGGCCTGCGCCGGGCCCGGGACATGCTCGACTACGGCGACGCCACCACCGTCGCCGCCGTGCTGGGCTGCGGACGGCGTACGACGGCCCATGACACGGTGCCGTTCGCGCTCTGGTCCGCCGCTCGCTCCCTCGGCGCCTACGAGGAGGCGTTCTGGACGACCGCGCAGGCCGGCGGGGACGTGGACACGACCTGTGCCATCGTGGGCGGAGTGCTTGCCGCGGGGAAGGCGGGCGCGCCTCCCGCGGCGTGGTGGGCTCAGGTGGAGGCGTTCCCGGAGTGGATGCCTTCGTCCGCATGACCGGAGCGCGCGGCTCCGCTCCTGACTTCAGGAACTCTCCGTGTCGGCCGGGAACTCTGCGTGACCGGCCGCCCGTTGTTCGGGCATCGGCTGTGCGACGTGGATGCGCACAGGGTGAGTGACGGACTCGGGCGAGCGGGAGGTGTTAAGGGGTGCGGGGTGTGCGGTTCCTGCTGTTCGTGATGATGTTGCCGGTGGCCGTGGTGGCCCCTCCGAGGGGCGGCGCGACCGGGCCGTGCGGGGTCGCGGCGCGGCTGTACGAGAGTGCGGGACAGCCGTCCGGTGGCCGCGGACGGGCGCCCACGAAGATCGTCGGCGGCCGTCCGCGGCCGGAAGGTGCAGCCTTCGCCTCAGCCGCCCAGATGGGTCGGCGTACCCGACAGCGCCTCCAGGTCGCTCTTGCGGACCCGGATGACCAGCCAGGCCGTCAGCAGGGCGAGGGCGGCCATGGCGGCAGCGGGGACGAAGGCCGTCGAGATGCCCTGCGCGAGTACCTCGTGGCCCCACGGGGCGGGCAACTGGTGCGTCTTGGCGAACTCGGCCTTCTGCTCGGCGGATGCGTCGGCGAGGAAGCTCGGCACCTGCTTCTCCGCCTCGTCCTTGCTCGCCGATCCGAAGACGGTCGTCAGGATGGCCAGACCCAGCGAACCGCCGACCTGCTGAGTGACGTTGAGCAGGCCGGAGGCGGCACCGGCCTCGTGCGGGGCCACGCCGGACACCGCGGTCACCGTCGCCGTCACGAAGTTCAGTCCCATGCCGAAGCCGAAGATCAGCATCGGCCCCAGCACGCCGCCGGCGTAGGAGCTGTCGGGAGTGATGAAGGCCTGCCACACGAGGCCGATCACCACGAGCGTGGAGCCGCCGAGCATGAACGGCTTGGGGCCCAGGACCGGCAGGAACCGTTGCGACAGACCCGCACCGATCGCGATGGCCACCGTGACCGGAAGGAAGGCGAGTCCCGCCTTGATCGGGCTGTATCCCAGCACGTTCTGCACGAACAGCACGATGTAGAAGAACATGCCGAACATGGCCGCCGCGAGGCTCAGCATGATCAGGTACGTGCCCGAGCGGTTGCGGTCGGCGAACATCCTCAACGGAGTGATCGGTTCCTTCGCCCGCATCTCCGTGAACACGAAGGCGACCAGCAGGACCAGGGCGACGCCGAAGGCCCCCTGGGTCAGACTGTCCCGCCAGCCTTCCTCCGCCGCGCGGATGAAGGCGTACACCAGCGAGGCCATCCCCACCGTCGAGGTCAGCGCTCCCGCTATGTCGAACCGTCCGGGGTGCCGCTCGGACTCGTTGATGTACAGCGGGGCGAGGGCGGCGATGAGGACGCCGATGGGGACGTTGACGAACAACACCCAGCGCCAGTCGAGCCACTCGGTGAGCATGCCGCCCGCGAGGAGGCCGATGGCGCCGCCACCGGCCGACACGGCGGCGAAGACGCCGAAGGCCCGGTTCCGTTCCGGTCCCTCCGGGAACGTGGTGGTGATCAGCGCCAGCGAGGTCGGCGACGCGATGGCGCCGCCCACACCCTGCAGGGCGCGCGCGGCCAGCAGTTGCCAGGGCTCCTGGGCCAGTCCGCCCAGCAGCGAGGCGAAGGTGAAGAGCAGGATGCCTGCCATGAACACCCGACGCCGGCCGAGGATGTCGCCGGCTCGGGCGCCGAGCAGCAGCAGACCGCCGAAGGTGAGCGTGTAGGCGCTGACCACCCAGGTGAGGTCAGTGGTGCTGAACTCGAGAGCGTCTTGAATGTGCGGGAGGGCGATGTTCACAATCGTCGCGTCGAGTACCACCATGAGTTGGCACGCCGCGATGACGGTGAGCGCGATGCCGGGATGCCCCTGCCGGCGGGCCGCGCCCGGTTTCTGGTCCTGGATCAACTGAGAGGTCGTCACTATGGGTCCCCCACAAATGCCTTAGTGAACGATCGCGTTCACTGTCGCGTCAACCGTAGTGAGTCCCCAGTAGTGAACGCAAGCGTTCACTCGCGGTGTCGCCGTCCGGTGGCGCACCCCTCGCTGTCGCGCGACGCCGCCCCGCTCCCCGCTCCCCGCAACTCCCCACTCCTCTGCTCGCTGGAGACACTCAGATGGTTACTGCGCGCTGGACGGCCGCCCCCGCTCAGGCGGCCTCCTCACGCCGGCGCGGCGCCGTACTCGAACGCGCGATCCTCGATGCCGCCCTGGAGCAACTCGGCACCGTCGGCTGGAACGGCCTCACGATGGAGGGCGTCGCGGCCGGAGCTCAGACCGGCAAGGCGGCCGTCTACCGCCGGTGGCCCTCGAAGGAGGATCTCGTCGCCGACGCCCTTCGTGCCGGGCTGCCCAGGTTCGAGGCGGCGCCGGATCTCGGCGGCATCCGGGAGGATCTGGTGGCGCTGTGTCGCGAGGCGCGCGACGCAATGTTCTCCCGACCCGGCTACGCTCTGCGGTCGATCATTCACGAGTGCGACACGGCTCAGGTGGAGCGGTTTCATGCCCTGATTTTCGAAGGCGTGGTCGAACCGACCGTCAGGCTGCTCCATCAGGTGATCAGTCGGGGGATTGAGCGAGGGGAGGTGCGCTCCGATGCGGCGAACGGCTACGTCTTCGACGCCATCCCGGCCATGATGATGTACCGCTCAAAGATGTGCACCAGCGAATGGGGTGACCCGGATCTGGAGGAGATGATCGACCAGTTCATGCTGCCCCTGCTGCGACCGGCCGCGCGCTGAGAGGCCTTCGGGGGCGGTGGCCGTGGGCCGTGGGGGCGTCACGGGAGACCGGGGTGTCGCGACAGGATCCCGGCGGCGTACCCTAAGGGCGCCATGCCGTACGAACCACCGACTCACACCGTCGAGCGCTCCCTTCGCGCCACGACCGGAGCGAAGATCATTGCCGGTGTCGACGAGGTGGGCCGCGGTGCGTGGGCCGGTCCCGTCACCGTCTGCGCGGCGGTCACCGGACTGCGCCGGCCCCCCGTAGGCCTCACCGACTCCAAACTCCTCTCCGTCAAGCGTCGTAACGAGCTCGCGGTGCACCTGGAGAAGTGGGTCACGTCGTACGCCCTGGGTCATGCCTCCCCGGAGGAGATCGACGATCTGGGGATGACGGCCGCGCTGCGGCTCGCCGCCGTCCGTGCGCTGGACGCCCTGCCCGTCCGCCCCGACGCGGTGATACTCGACGGGAAGCACGACTACCTCGGCGCCCCCTGGAGGGTCCGCACGGTGATCAAGGGTGACCGGTCGTGCGTGGCTGTCGCGGCGGCCTCGGTGATCGCCAAGGTGCAGCGCGACAAAATGATGGCCGAACTGGGCAGCGACCATGCAGACTTCGGTTTCGCGGACAACGCCGGGTACCCATCACCCGTGCACAAGGCCGCACTGGCGGAGCGGGGTCCCACCCCGTACCACCGGTTGTCATGGGCGTATCTTGATGCGCTGCCCCAGTGGCGGCACCTCAAGAAGGCCCGCAGCTGGGCGGACGGAAGCGT
This sequence comes from Streptomyces sp. NPDC030143, assembly GCF_055573695.1. Taxonomy (NCBI): domain Bacteria; kingdom Bacillati; phylum Actinomycetota; class Actinomycetes; order Kitasatosporales; family Streptomycetaceae; genus Streptomyces; species Streptomyces sp. NPDC030143. The sequence continues at coordinate 32,462 of NZ_JBVIAY010000022.1, read as the reverse complement.
TCCGGAAATCGAGGGTCAGCTCGGTTTCGATTTCTGACGATTCCGCTCGCACTGATGTGCCACCCGCTGGCGCGAGCCGCACCACCGTTTGATAAACAACAACCCATGCCTCTCATTCCCGAGGAGCCTCAGATTCACGAGAGTGCCCAGGGTCCCCGCGCCACTCCGGCCAGCGGCCGTACCGCGCCGACCCCTCGACCCGTACCCGGTCCCCGTCCCGCGGCTCCGTCGCGACCCGGCCGTCCTGGTCCCCTCCGGCCCACGCCGCCGGTGCAGCGCACACCGCGCGACGTCGCCGTCAGGCCCGGGCCCCCGGCCCCGGCCGCCCCTCCCGCTTCCGCACCCGCCTCGGCGACGCCCCAGGTCCAGCTGATCCCCGCCTCGGTCGAGGGTGCGCTGGACGCCGCCGAGGAGGCCGTGGACCTCCTCCTGGACTCGGGCCGCGCCCCGGGTGACGTGCTGGTGATCACCACCGGCGAGCAGCACCCCTGGGCCGCCCACGAGCTGTCCTTCGGTGAGACGTCCTACTGGGCGCAGCACGACACGGGGGAGGACGTCTTCTACGCCGACGCGGCCGCCACGAACCGGGTGGGCACACGTCCCGTCGTCGTGGTCGCCGTGAACGGCGGTCCGGAGAGCGCTGCCGCCACCGTCCTGCCCCTGGCTCGTGCCCGGGCCGGTGCCCTGCTGATCGTCTGCGGTGACCCGCAGCAGATCAACGTGGTGCTCGGCGCCGACGTCTGAGCCGGCTCGCTCGCCCGGCGGACAGCCCGGCGCGGGAGGCGTCGCCGCCGCGGCACCTCCCGGGTCGCCTTCGCATGCGCGGCTGACGGATGTCTCGGCGCGAGTTTCGGCATGCCCCGGGTTCCGGACCCACGGGACCGGAGTGGGTGAGACCGCAGAGCGACCAGGTGAGGTCCGGCTGTCGGCGACGGTGGCGGACGACGAGAGCGGTTTGGCTCGTGAACTGCCGTGGGCGCCGGGGCGGTGAACACCTGGAGTTCCCGCTGTGCGGCTGCCGACCGGACTGCCCGGTACCGGGACCGCGGCTCGAAGGCCTGGCGGTCCCGGCCCGGGTGAAGCGGCCGGCGATGTCGGCCCTACGACGCCGGCAGAACACCACCCCTTGGGGGCTGGGAACCGTGCGCGTACCGTCGCTCCTCGCCGACTCCCCTTCCCGAGGGGCAACAGCTGGTGCGTCGTGCTCCGCACGGCGGGCCGGGCTCAGTGGGCGACGGCGGAGGCGGAGAGGAGCGTCGCGGCGGCGAGGCTGCCCCAGAGGGCTGCCGAGCCGTGAGGTGTCAGAGTGGTGATGACCGCCGGGGAGACGGCCAGGCCGAAGCCCGTGGAGAGTTCGAGGCGGGCGAGGGCGCGTCCCAGGGCATGGGCGGGGGCGAGGTGGGTGACGAGCGCGGTGGCACTGCCGGCGTAGATGATCTCGCCGAGGGTGCACACCACGGACACCGTGGCGACGGCCGGGGCGCCCCATCCGTGTCCCAGTGAGGTGGCCGCGAGGAAACCGAGGTAGGACGCGGTGAGCACCACGCCGGCGAGAGCCAGCACGGCCCGCCGGGAGAAGCGGGACATCAGGACCGTGACCGGAACCTGCAGCGTGACCACCAGCACCGTGTTGAGCACGAAGATGGCCGCCGACCACACCGGGGATGCGTGCAACTGTGTCACCAGGACCAGGGGGAGCGCGATTTCGGGGACGTTGAGGCAGAAGGCGTAGACCACGTTGGCCGCCAGCAGCGCGCGCATCCGGGGTGCAGGCCCGTCGATCCCGCCCCCGGCCGGGGGAGCGGCCGGACGCGCGTGAAGGTGGACCGACCACGCCAAGGTCGCCGCAGCGAGATAGGCGAGTCCGGTGACGACTGCCAGCGCCTGCAACGCGGTGGTGCCGCCCGCCAGGCACACGGTGGCGATGAGCGCGCCCGCCCCCAGGCCGGCGTTGCGCAGGGCGCGCCCTCCCGCGAGGGCGGCGTCGCGTTCGCGGCCGTGGGCGACCGTGGCCACGAGAGCCGCGTGGGCGGCAGGCCACGCCTGGTTGCCGATGCCGAGGAACAGCGCCGCCGTCGCGAACAGCCAGACGTGCTCCGCCGGGGTGGCCAGCAGCACTGCCACGCCCAGCACCCGCACCAGCATCGACGCTGCCACGACCGTGCTGCGGGCGCCCCGGTCCAGCCATCGGCCCACCGCGGGCATGCACACCAGACCCGCGACGACGGCGACCGTCATGGCGGTGCCGGTGACCGGCGCGGAGAGCCTCAGCACCGTCACCCCGTACAGCAGCAGAAAGGGCCGCAACAGGCCGGTGCCGAGCGCGTCCACGGCCAGGGCGACGGCGTAGCGGGGGCCTCCGGAGGCACGGACGAGGGCACGCGGCTGGATCTTGGTGGTGGTTGCCATGGCGTCAAACGGTGCGCCCGGCCGCCGGGGAGGGCTCGTCGGTTGACGGACACCGTCAACCGATGCCGTCACCGGCCAACCGGTCGGTGATGATGCGCGGATGACGTTGAGGATCGACATCAGCGGCCTGCCGGCCGAGCGACTCCGGTTCGCCGCCTCGCCGCTGGCCGAGCTGACCGCGATGCTGCACGTGCTGGCGGAACCCGGGCATCACCCGCAGTTCGCCGGCTGGGCCGGGGATGTCTGGGCCGGACTGCCGCCGGAGCCGGCCGAGCGGCTGCGGGAGGCGGAGTTCCTCTGGCGTTCCTCACAGGCCGACTTCCTGATCCCCGCCCGACCTCGGCCGACTCTCGCCGAGGAGTTGGACGACGTGGACCGGATCGATGACGAAACATATGTGACCGCCGCGCTCGTCACCACCTGCGGCGGCAACCGGGTCCATGCCGGAGCGCCGTCGCCGCTCACCGACGCGACTGCGCGTGAGCGGGCCCTGGACCTGGCCCAGGCTCGCGGCGCGCGGCAGGAAGCCTTCGCGGAACGGCTGCTCGCTGATCCCGCCGCGGTGCGGGCGCGGGTGCGCCACACCCTCGAACAGTGCGGAGAGGCCTTCTTCGACGCCGCCTGGGCGGGCGTCGCCGTGCAACTCGCCACCGACCTGCGCCTGAAGAACGACCTGCTGAGGCGTCAGGGCCTCGGACCGGCACTTGCATCGGTGTCCGGCGCAGTCACGCTGGCACCGGACGGCGACTGCATCATCGTGGACAAACTGCAGGACAAGGCGACCGCCGCCCACGACACCGGGGTCACCTTCATCCCCAGTGTCTTCGGCCGCCCGCACCTGGTGGCGGTTCACGCGCCCGGATGGCAGCCGGTGGTTCAGTACCCGGTGGCCGAGCCGACTCCGGCGGAGCCGGTATCGCTGGAGACGGTCACCCTTCGGCTTGAGGCACTCGCCCATCCGGTGCGGCTGCGGCTTCTGCGCACGCTGGCCCGCGGCCCGCACACCACCGGTGAGCTGGCCCACGCCTGGGAGCTCTCACCCCCGGAGGTCTCCCGCCACCTCGCCGTCCTGCGCCGCGCCGGCCTGCTCACGGCCCGGCGGCACGGTCGCTACGTCCGTCACACCCTGAATCTGCCGGATCTGACGGCACTGGGCACCGACCTGCTGACGGCCGTACTGCGCTGAGCGGCTACGCGGCCGTGCTGCGCTGAGCGGCTAGTCTGCCGGAGCAGGGGTGACCGCCGCCCAGCACGGCACCGTCGACTTTCGGCAGTTGCCTGGCAGTACGGGGTCGATCCGTGGCAAGCCGACTGGCAGTACCGGCGCGACCGCCTGGTGCCCTCGGGCAGCCGAGCGGCGCCACCGGCTGCGCCGCCGGACGGTCCTCCGAGTCACTCCGTGGCTCTCCCGTGTGCTGCCGCGCCGTCCCGACCGCCCGTCGCTTTCGTCATAGCGAAGACGGCGGTCACGTGTCAGCGGGCAGCCGCGCGGCGCAGAACCTCCGAGGCGGCACCGCCGGTTCGCGGCAGCGGCGGCGGTGCCTCGGACAAGCCGAAGGGCTCGGGATCCGAATCCGCGTTGGGGCGGCGGCCGCCTCGGCCCTCGCCGAGGACCTGCCAGCCGTCCCGGGTCAGCGTGATGTACGCCCCGCAGCGCAGTCCGTGCAGGGTGCAGGCGTCCCGCAGCCCCCACATCCAGGCGCCGTCCTCCTCCGTCCAGCGGGCGTCGCCGTCACGGCAGTAGAGCAGCACCGCCGTGCGCACGGGGGTACGGCGCCGCAGGTCGTGCGGGATGACCCGGCGGAGCTGAGCGAGCAGTGCGTTGCGGAACATCCAACCGTCGGCGGAGGCCTGACGGCGCGTGAACGAAGCACTGGCGCGCACCCGCTCGTCGGGGTCGAGGACGGCGACGATCGCGGTGGCCGGTCTGGGCCGGTGCCGCGCGTGCAACCCGCCGACGACCTCCCGCGGATTGCGCAGCAGGGGTATGCCGGCCGCGGCCCACTCGGCAGGCTCGAGCAAGCGGTTGGCGGAAGCGGCGGACGCGGACGTCGACAACGATGCCGCCGAGGACGGAGCGAATCCGAAGGTCACGAGCCTCCCTTCGGCTACGGCCCACACTGCGGGCGGGTCGGGTTCGGGGGGAGCGCGCACCGCAGCAGAGCCCTACCGGACAACGGAGGAGCCGTGCGGGGAGCGGAACTCAATTCTTCCTGTCGAACTTGGATGCGGCAACGAGCAATTGGGGCCACCGACCCTTATGTGGTGCTGCGTGTCATATATCCCTACCCATGGATGCGTGGCGTGACACGTGTGCCCGCCGTACACGGCAGGTTCACTCACTGTGGTCGTGACGTTCTCCTGGAGCGCGGCTCCATTCACCGCGCACTGCGCCCAGGTGGATCCTCGCGCGCGGTGCGGAACAGGTGACGGTGTGTGGCCCCTTTCCCGCGTGCTCGCTGTCAGCCCTGTACCGCCAGCACCAGGGGCAACACCCCCTGTGCTCCCGCCCGTCGGAGCATCCGGGCCGCGACCGCGAGGGTCCAGCCGGTTTCGGTGTAGTCGTCCACCAGGAGGACCGGACCGCTCGCCTCAGCCAGCGCGGAGGCGAGCTCCGGCGGTACGTCCAGCATGCCGGTGAGTGCCTTGAGGCGTTGGGCGCTGTTGCTCCGGGGGACCGGTGAGGAGTCACCGGTGTACTCCACGGCTCCCAGCAGCGGCAGCCGGCCGACTTCCGAGATGTGCGTGCCCAGCGAGTGGATGAGCCGGGGCCGGGTGCGCGAGGCGATGGTCACCACGCCGACGGGACGCGGTGGCGCGTCGGTGGCTCCGGAGGCCCAACCGCCGGGCCCTCTGGCCCAGTCGGCGAGTACACCCACCACGGCCTTCGCCACGTCGTCCGGCACGGGCCCGTCGGGGGCCTGCGCGGTCAGCATCGGACGCAGCCGGTTGCCCCAGCCGATGTCCGACAGACGGCCCAACGCCCGCCCGGCAGCCGCCTGTTCGCCTGCCGGGATGCGCCCCTTCAGCTCCACGCCGATGGCCGGCAGACCTGTCGGCCACATCCGCCGGGGCTCCACCTCGACCCCCGCGCGGCCCAGGTCGTCGCGCGCGGCGTCGAGGGCGGTCGGGGACGTCTCGGCGGTGTGGCGTGCGCCCGCACAGTTGTCGCAGCGTCCGCAGGGCTTGGCGCCGTCGTCGTCGAGCTGGCGCTGCAGGAACTCCATCCGGCACTCGGTCGTCGACGCGTACCGGCGCATCGCCTCCTGCTCGGCCCTGCGCTGCCTGGCCACCCAGTCGTAACGCTCCGACTCGTAGGTCCACGGTTGTCCGGTCGCGATCCAGCCGCCCTTGACCCGCTTGACGGCCCCGTCGACGTCGAGGACCTTCAGCATGGTCTCCAGGCGGGAGCGGCGCAGCTCCACCAACGGCTCCAGGGCGGGCAGCGACAGCGGGCCGTCCGCGCGCCCGAGGACGTCAAGGGTGCGGCGCACCAGGGACTCCGGGGGGAACGCGAGGGAGGCGAAGTACTCCCAGATCGCCTCGTCCTCCTTGCCCGGCAGCAGAAGCACCTCCGCGTGCTCGACACCTCGTCCGGCGCGACCCACCTGCTGGTAGTAGGCGATGGGGGAGGAGGGTGAGCCGAGATGGACGACGAATCCCAGGTCGGGCTTGTCGAAACCCATCCCCAGGGCGGACGTGGCGACCAGGGCCTTGACCTTGTTGGCGAGAAGGTCGTCCTCGGCCTGCTGGCGGTCGGCGTTCTCCGTCCGGCCCGTGTACGAGGCGACGGTGTGGCCGCGCTGCCGCAGGAAACCGGTGACCTCCTCGGCTGCGGCCACGGTGAGGGTGTAGATGATCCCGGAGCCCGGCAGCTCGTCGAGGTGGTCGGCGAGCCAGGCCATCCGGTGCGCCGCGTCCGGCAGCCGCAGCACGCTCAGCGTGAGGCTCTCGCGGTCCAGCGGGCCGCGCAGCACCAAGGCGTCGGAGCTGCCGCCGGTGCCGAGCTGCTCGGCGACGTCGGCGGTCACGCGGGCGTTGGCGGTCGCGGTCGTCGCCAGCACCGGGACGCCCGGCGGGAGGTCGGCGAGCATGGTCCTCAGTCGTCGGTAGTCGGGGCGGAAGTCGTGGCCCCAGTCGGAGATGCAGTGGGCTTCGTCGACGACGAGCAACCCGGTCGTGGCGGCCAGTTCGGGCAGCACCTGGTCGCGGAAGTCCGGGTTGTTGAGCCGCTCCGGACTGACCAGCAGGACGTCGACCCTCCCCGCGGCGATCTCCGTGCGGACGGTCCCCCACTCCTCGGTGTTCGAGGAATTGATCGTCCGGGCGCGGATGCCGGCCCGCGCCGCCGCATCGACCTGGTTGCGCATCAGGGCGAGCAGCGGGGACACGATCACCGTGGGCCCGGCCCCGCGCGCCCGGAGCAGCGAGGTCGCCACGAAGTACACCGCGGACTTGCCCCAGCCCGTGCGCTGGACGACCAGGGCGCGGCGCCGGTCGGCCACCAACGCCTCGATCGCCCGCCACTGGTCCTCGCGCAGCCGGGCCGTGCCGGTGGCGTCACCGACGAGACGGGCGAGGACGGTGTCCGCATCCGCACGAAGATCCGCGTTGCTCGTGTGCTCCATGCGTCCATACAACAGGACGGCACTGACAGACCGGCCCTCGCCGTCCACAGGAGGACCTCGGTTCGACCATCGTGACGTGTCCCTGCTCGGACTTATCCACAGGCTCAAGCGGAATCTCGCGGTCCGCGAGATCGTCTCCGCATGACGAATAACAGCGAAGCGACGGGATCCTTCGACAACGGCGACATCACCGGGCAGGACGGGCCTGCCGGGGTGGACGGTCGTGCCGGGCAGGGCGGTCGTGACGGTCAGCACCGCCGTGCCGGGCAGAGCAGTCGTGCGGGGCAGGAGGAGGGTCGTGGCGGGGCCGGCAGGCGGAACGGACGGCATGGGAGGCCCCGAGGGGATGGACGCGCCGCGAGTGACGGCGGCGCCCGGCGTGGTGGTCGGGGGTGGCGTGACGGACGTGCTGGACCCGCCGAAGGCGATGAGCAGCCGTCCTACGAAGGTGACCTCCCGTACGACGGGCCCTCGCCGTACGACAAGGGCGCCGGTGTCCACCAAGTCACCCTGCGCACGCCGGCCGAACTGGCCGACGCGCTGCCCTACCTGCTGGGATACCGGCCCGAGGACAGCATCGTCCTCGTCGCCCTGCACGACCGGGGAGGCCGCGGCAGGTTCGGCGGCCGGGCGCGCCTGGGCATTCCCGCGAACCCGGACGACTGGGGCGCCGTGGCGGGACAGCTCGCGCAAGGCCTGGTGACCGGCAGCGAGCGCAGGGGCGCTCGCCCCGCGCAGATGGTCGCCTACCTCTGCCAGGAACCCACCGGAGGCGAGACCGGCCGCCAGGTCATGGAGCGACTGCGACCACTGGCCCAGAAACTGCGCGTCGAATGCGGCCGGCTCGACGTGCCCGTGATCGAGGCGCTCTGCATCTCCGACGGACGCTTCTGGTCGTACTGCTGCGCGGGTGAGGGCTGCTGCCCGGCCGAGGGCGCTCCCATGGGGTTGCCCGGCACGTCCGTGGTGGCCGCTGCGGCCACCTACGCGGGGATCCAGATCCGGGGCACGCTGCGCGAGCTGAGGGCTCGGCTGCTCCCTTTGGAAACCGGCGCCGCGGTGGAGCAGGAACTCGCTCTCGACACCGCGAGCAGGGCGCTGGTCCCCAGGATCGTCGACGACGAGAGCCGCGCGGCCGTGGGGCAGGAGACTGTTGAACTGGCCGGACGGATCGTCCGGCGCTTCGCCGAAGCTCCCCCGGCGACCGGCGCCCTCCTGGCCGACCACCGTGACGACGAGCTGCTCGCCCCGGACGAAGCAGCCGCTCTGATCCTCGGGCTGCAGGATCGTGTGACTCGCGACCGCGCCGCCGAGTGGATGGAGGGCGACGAGGCCGCTCCCGCCCTGCGGCTCTGGCGCGCCCTGGCCCGGCGCTGCGTGGGACCCTACGGCGAACATGCTGCCGCGCCGCTGACCCTGGCCGGCTGGGTCGCCTGGTCCAGCGGCGACGAGCTCGAGGCCAGGGAAGCCCTCGCCATGGCCCTCGGCGCGGATCCCGGTTATCTCTTCGCCCGCCTCCTGCACCAGGCCTGCAACGAAGGGCTCGACCCCGAGTCGGTCCGACGGTGCCTTCGCACCGAGCGGCAGGGCCGCGGAAGCAGGTCGCGGGACACGGCCGTGCCGGTGGCACAGGCCGCGCGTCGTCAGGTGTCGGTGGATACGGAAGGCGCGCGGACCGGCAACGGCACGAGGGACGTCGTCGGAACGGCCGACGGCACTGTGGAGGCCGACGACCCGGGCATCGCGCCGGGCGACCCGGCATCCGGATCACCGGCCGAAGCGGCACCAGGGACCGAGCCGACCCCCGCTCGGCTGGCAGGCCGTCGGCGCCGCCGCACCCGTTCGGCCGGCCTCGCAGCCGGCACCCCGCAGGTTGCGGCAGGGGAGGATCACGGGTCGGGAACGGACCCCGCCCGTCCTCGCACGCCGGAGAACGGGGTCACGCGCCCGCCCGCTCCCGGAAGGGGTGGATCGCGTCCAGCCGCGCGTGCCTCCGGGAGGGCCACCACGCGCCGTCGTGACACCTGCTCGGACGCGGTCCGGTCCGACGGTGACGAGAGCCACGGGGAGAGGTGAGCGCCGGGCGTCCCGGTGCGCCGCCCGCCCCGCCGCCGACCGGCGGGCCCCGTGCTCTCGGGCGTGACCTGGGAGAGACCCACTCCGTTCACCTGAGTGGCGGAACGCCCGCGCGGGGCGTGCTGCTACTGCGCACCGCCCTGCCGGAGTTCCCACCGGCGTCAACCGTGCCAGAGGCGCACCGAGAGCAGAATGAAGGCACCGTATGCACCAGCCGACTCCGCCCTCCGCCGCCGACGAACGGTCGGCTCTCGACAGGCTCGTGGCGCCCGACAGGTTCGTGTCCTCCGGCAGACGTGTGTCCCCCGACGCGCCAGCGCCCTCCGACAGGCCTGTGCCCTCCGGCAGGCCTGTGGCCCCCGGCAGCTCTGTGCCTCCCGGCAGGCCGAACAGCCATGACTCCACGGCCGTGCCCGGCCCCCACGGGACCGAGCTTCCCAGAGGCGCTGGCCCTGAAGTCGGCCCTGGCCCTGGAACCGGCCCTGGAACCGGCCCTGGCAGCGGCGTTCGGCGCGCAGCGTCTCCCGTCGCCCGGGATGCCGTTCCCCAGTCCCTCTGGGAGCGGGGAAACGGCATCTCCGACGACGGTGCCTCGCCGCCCGCCGACATGGCACGCCGCCTCGCCGCTCCCGCACCGCGTGGTGCCGCAGCCGCAACCCCTCCCGCACCATCCGGCGCTGCCTCGGCTCATGCGTCGCGAGGCGCCTCGGCCGCTCCGGCTCCGCCGTCGACCGCAGGCCCGTCCTCCGACCTGCCTCCCGCGCACACCGTGATGATCTGCGTGGACCTGCCGGGTCTGGCCATCTCCACCGACCAGGGACAGTTGACCGGCCGCGGACTGGAGGGCTTCTACCGGGCCGGGCGGCGCATCCTGGCCCGTTGCCAGGTGCGGGTGGCCGGCCGGGAGCCCCTCGCGGTTCAGGCTCGCATGGCCTCGGCAGACCGGGCCCGATTCGTCGGCACTCTGCGAACCGCTTCCCACGGCGGCCCGGACCCGGAGGTCGTCGTCGAGCGGACCCGCACCGCGAACGGCACGGAACGCATCACGCTCCGCAGTGCCGCCGCCCGGCCGCTGCGCCTGCAGCTGGAGGTGGCGCTCGGCACCGACCTGGCGGACCTGGCGGCGATCGCCGCCGGGCGCCCCGGACCGGAACTGCCGGCCGGCGTCCGTGACGCGGGTCTGCGCTGGTCGGCCCCCTCGGGGGCCGCGTCGGTCACGGCCGACCCGCCGCCCGCCGACGCGCTGGCCTCCGCAGGACTCCTGCGGTGGGAGCTGGACGTGGCTCCGGGGGGCAGTACGTCCGTGGAGCTGAGAATCCGCCTGGACGGGGCCGGTCCGACCCGCGCGGTGGGCCGCGCAGCGACGAGTTTCCTGGCGCCGGCACGAGCGACGGGGGACGACCCCCGCGTCCAGGCGTTCATGGCCACGAGCGTCGAGGACTTGCGAGCCCTGCTGCTACGCGACCCGCTGCATCCCTCGGACACGCACCTCGCGGCGGGCGTGCCATGGCGCTGCGGCCTCGCCCCGGCCGAGGCGCTCGCCGCCGCCCGCATGGCGCTGCCCCTCGGCACCCGGCTCGCCGCGGGAACGCTGCGCACTCTCGCCCGCACCCAGGTCGCGGTCGGAGGCCCACGGGCCGGCATGATCCCCGGTCCGCGGCGGGACGCGGGCACGCACCTCCCCCCGGGCTGCACCGGCACGGAAGCGACACTCCTCTTCCCCGTTCTGCTCGCCGAGGCCCGCAGATGGGGGCTGCCCGAACACGAGACGGAGGAACTGCTGCCCACGGCCGAGCGCTGCCTGGCCTGGCTGCGGACCGCCGTGGGGGAGGGTCCCTACCTGCCCGACCCCCGGCCCGGAGGGCCTGTCCGCTGTGAGACCCAGGCCCACGCCCACCGTGCGGCACTCCTCGGCGCGGATCTCCTCGACGCCTTCGGCAGACCGAACGGAGACGAGTTGCGGGAGTGGGCGCGGACGGCGCGGTTCGCCTTCCGGCAGGACTTCTGGATCGACGATCCGGGCGGCGGTCGGCCCGCCGCGGCCCGCACCCCCGACGGACGACCGGTGCCGTGCCTCGGCGCGGCCGCGGCCCACCTCCTCGACCCCGGTCTGCTGGGCGGCGGCGAGCACGCCCCCGGTCTGCTCGACCAAGTGCAGACCGAACAACTCGCCCGGCTCCTCGGCAGCCCGGTCATGGACTCCGGCTGGGGACTGCGCGGGCTGGGCGCGAAGGAGGCGGGCTACAACCCGTTCGGCCATCGCAGCGGCGCCGTGCGCGTCCAGGAGACGGCGGTGGCGACCGCGGGCCTGGCCGCAGCAGGCTACGAGAAGGAGGCGGGTTCGCTGCTGAGGGGGGTGCTCGCGGCGGCAGAGGCCTTCGGACACCGCCTGCCCGAGATGTACGCCGGCGAGCAGCGCACCGAGGGGAGTGCCCCCGTTCCTCATCCGGCCGCCTGCCGACCGGCAGCCACCGCGGCCGGCGCCGGAATCCTCCTGCTGACCACCCTGGCGGGCATCCGCCCCGACGTCCCGGCCGGCACCGTCACGCTGCGCCCCCTTCGCAGCGCCCCCCTGGGCGAGATCGGTCTGACCGGACTGAGAGTCGCGGGCACCCCCTTTGCCGTACGGGTCAGCCGCCTCGGACTCGCCATGGTCGAGGAAGCGGCCGACGGCCTGCAATTGCGAGCGTGACCTCGACGGACAAGGGAACGACCGGCACCGGAGGACGAACGGTGACAGCAGGGCCGAACCGAAGTGGATCAGCAGTGCGGCGGTGGACGAAGAGAGTGTTTATCGTCAGGAAGACGACTATGATCGCCGCATGCCCTACGACCCGTCAGCCTTTCCGCCCTTCGCCGTCACCGTGGACCTGGTCGTGCTGACCGTGCGCCGTCATGCCCTGTGCGCGCTGGCGGTGCGCAGGGGTGAGCCGCCTTTCCAGGGGCGGTGGGCGCTCCCGGGCGGGTTCGTGAGGGACGACGAGGATCTGTCGCAGGCCGCGGCGCGCGAGCTTGCCGAGGAGACCGGCCTGACGGCCCACGACCCCTCCGCCCCGGCGCAGGACAATGGCGCCCACCTGGAACAACTCGCGACGTACGGCAACCCCGACCGTGACCCGAGAATGCGCGTCGTCAGCGTCGCCCACCTCGCGCTCGCCCCGGATCTGCCCGCGCCGCGCGCCGGTGGCGACGCCAGCAACGCCCGTTGGGCGCCGGTCGAGGAACTTCTGGCGCAGGGCGGGTACGGCAGGGACGACGAGCCGGTCGCGCCACTCGCCTTCGATCACGCCCAGATCCTCGCGGACGGCGTGGAGCGGGCCCGTTCCAAGATCGAGTACTCGTCTCTGGCGACCGCGTTCTGCCCGACGGAGTTCACTGTCGGGGAGCTGCGTCGCGTCTACGAGGCGGTGTGGGGGGTGGCACTGGACCCGCGCAACTTCCACCGCAAGGTGACCGGCACCCCCGGCTTCCTGGTGCCCACGGGCGGCACCACGACACGGCAGGGCGGACGGCCTGCGCAGCTCTTCCGCGCCGGCGGCGCGACCCTGCTCAACCCGCCGATGCTGCGGCCGGAGGTGTGAGGAGGGGCGCGGCCGGAGACGTGGGGTGGGGCGCGGGCATGCCGACGTCGACGCTGCGGCGGCAGTGGCTGCCACGGGGCACCTGCTGATCACGCGCCCGCGGGTCCCTCCGGCTCATTCAGCCCTGCGGCGGGCCCGGAGCGGCAACCCGGCCGCCGCTGCGCTGACATGACCGGCACAGCACCCCTGCCGCCTGCCGCCTGCCGCCTGCCGCCTGCCGCTGTCGTGCGTCGCTCCGGCGCCGGCGTCACGAGTCGCACTGACGGCAGCGTCGGAGTCGTTCGGGTCCCACTGGAATTCATCTGTCCGCCGCGGCCTCGATCAGGACCGGGCAGCCAGCCGCGCTATCCGCAGAAAACCGGACATAGCGCGCTATCTTGCTACGGGTGATCCAGGCATTCGGACTGACCAGCCACTCCCGCAAGGGGTTTCCGCCCGCCCTCGACGACGTCACCTTCGAGGCGCGAGCGGGTCACGTCACCGTTCTGCTGGGAGCGGCCGGCGCGGGCAAGACCACGGCTCTGCGACTGATGCTCGAACTCCAACAGGGCCGTGGCATCACCTACTTCAGGGGGCGACCCCTGCATCGCATCGCTCATCCCTCTCGTGAAGTGGGTGTCCTCCTCGGCGACGTGCCGGGGCATCCGGCCCGTACCGTCCGCGGGCACCTGCGCATGCTCTGCGCGGCCGCCGGTGTCCCGGTCCGCAGGGCCGACGAGGTCCTCGAGGTGGTGGGCCTGATCAGCCTGGGCGAGGAGCGCCTCGGCACGCTCTCCCGTGGGATGGACCGTCGCCTCGGCCTGGCCTGCGCCCTCCTCGCCGACCCGCACACCCTCGTGCTCGACGACCCGGCCGACGGAGTCTCCGTCCGAGAGGGCCGTTGGCTGCACAGCATGCTGCGTGCGCACGCGGCACAGGGCGGCACGGTCCTGTCGACCACGGCCGACCCCAAGGAGGCAGCCCGCACCGCCGACCGGGTCGTCACCCTGGAGCGGGGCAGACTCGTGGCCGACCAGGATGCCGGTCAGTTCGCCCGCACCCGCCTGCGCCCCCGGGTCGCCGTCCGCAGCCCGCACGCCGCCCGGCTCGCCGCTCTGCTGGCCAAGGAGGCCCGCACGACGCGGCGTTCCGTCGAGGTCGTCCAGGAGGGCGGCAACCGGCTCTCGGTGTACGGCACTACCTGCGCCCAGGTCGGCGAGACGGCGTTCCGGAACGGCATCCTCGTCCACCAACTCGCCGATGAGGTGGGTGACATGGGTCCAGGGGCCGACGAGGGGGGCGTGGACTGGACACTCGACGAGAAGGGTGCCGGCCGTCTGGACGACGAGCAGCGGGCCGCCCGTGCACTGCTGTCCGCGGCCTCGCAACCCCCCGAGGAAGCACGCACCGCCCGAGCCCAGGCTCACTCAGGGCAGAGAGCCGCACACGCACAGGGCCCCGGCGCACCGGCCTCCGTGAGCATGCACCACCCAAGCGGCCCCCACACGGCGAGCGCGACCGCTCACGAGAGCACGACCTCTGGGCCCGCCACTCGTGCGACCGCCCCCGCCGACGAGCCGCACACCGCCGGAGGTACACGGGAACCCTTGCCCGAGGGGCAGGCGCCGGCCGAGGCCGCGCAGGACGAGGAGCACGCGGACCCCGCCACGCCCGGAGGTGATCGGTCCCCGGACGGCAGTCCCGTCGCCCCGCCGACCCCCCTCATCCCTCACGCCGCTCGCCCCGTCGCCGACGAGGCGCACCCGGCAGCCGCCGTCCAGCCCCCGCCGGCCCCAGAGCCCGCCCCGTCCACCGCCGTCCCTGTGGAGGGGGCTGACCCGGCCGGGGGTGTCGTCGTCCCCGGGGACGCGCCCGATCCGTCAGAGGACGCCGATTCCGTCCAGGTCGCTCATCACCCCGCCGAGGACACGCGGCTCCCCGCCCCCAGCGTCCTCGACACGCTCTCCGCCCTTCCGCCGCCCATCTCCGTCCGCCCCGCCCCCAGCCCCCTCCGTCCCCTCCGTTACGAACTCCGCCGTGCCACCGGCATCAGCACCGGCACGCTCACCGGCATCGCCGTCCTGCTGATCTCCGCCGTCACCGCTCTCCTCCTGGCCCGCATCGGGCACACCCCGCATGCGCGACTGCTGGCGGCGTGGCCCGCGGAGCTGCCGCTTCCGCCCGCGGCCCTCGGAGCGGGGCTGCTCGGGGCGCTCGCCTTCGGTGACGAGTTCCGCCACCCCGCTCTGGCCGTGGACCGCGGGACCGTGCCCCGGAGGCTGGGCCTGCTCACCGCCAAGCTCCTCGTCGCCACGCTCACCGCGCTGATGCTGGCCTTC
Organism: Streptomyces sp. NPDC030143; assembly: GCF_055573695.1. Classification (NCBI taxonomy): domain Bacteria; kingdom Bacillati; phylum Actinomycetota; class Actinomycetes; order Kitasatosporales; family Streptomycetaceae; genus Streptomyces; species Streptomyces sp. NPDC030143. Next base: position 17,450 of record NZ_JBVIAY010000022.1, on the reverse strand, counting down.
CTCACCGTGGGCTGCGACGCCGAAGTGCTCTATCTCGTCTACGGTCGGGAGTTCGCCAAGGTGCCCGCGGACTGGCTCCCGTTGAGTGCGAGTTGGGTCGGACTGATGGTCGGCTGTGCCTGGGCGGGTGTCCTGGCGGCGGGCGTCTTCCGCTCCACCACGGCCGGCCTTGCGGCGGTGGTCGCCGTGCCCGTCGCCGTCGTGCCCCTCGTACAGAAGGTCGTGGAGAGCGCATCCGTACGGTCGGCGGCCGGATTCTCGATGCGGTTGCGTGAGACGGTCCTGGTGCAGTGGCCCTTCGGGGGAGAGCGCTATCTCTCGGGCGTGGTACGCGTGATCGTGCAACCCGTCGGCGGAGCGATGGCGTTGTCGCTCACCGTCCTGATGTGCGCGTACGTGGTCACGACCCTGCGGAGCAGGGTGCGATGACAACCGTCGGGCGCTCCTCGCGCACCGACATGTACACAACTCCCCGGAGAAAGCCCATTTCTTTCCGATAAGGCGTCAATTGCGACGGGGTGAGCGATCACCCTTTCGTGTGCTTTTCACCAAAGCCCTCAAGGGAGTTGGAGGCGACGCCGACAAAGGATGCGTGACTACCCTTGCGCACTCCATGATGACCGCCGCCCGCTCCGCCGACTCCGGTCTGGCCGGCCCGGGCGACCTCGACCGCTACCCCTACGCCGAGGCCCCTGCCGCCGACCGCGTCGGCGCTCCCGTCTGGGAGGGCGCGGACCCCGAGCTGGGCCGTGTGGGCCGACGCGCGGGGGGCAGCCGTGGGCGCGGGCTGCACGGCCAACTCGTCCAGCAGCTGGGCCAGATGATCGTCTCGGGTGATCTGGGCGCCGACCGTCCGCTCGTGCCGGAGGAGATCGGACAGCGCTTCGAGGTCTCCCGCACCGTCGTCCGCGAGTCGCTCCGCGTCCTGGAGGCCAAGGGTCTGGTCAGCGCCCGACCGAACGTGGGCACGCGCGTGCGTCCCGTGAGCGACTGGAACCTCCTCGACCCGGACATCATCGAGTGGCGGGCCTTCGGTCCGCAGCGCGACGACCAGCGGCGCGAGCTGAGCGAGCTGCGCTGGACGATCGAGCCGCTCGCCGCCCGGCTCGCCGCGGGCCACGGGCGCGAGGACATCCAGCAGCGCCTCGGTGACATGGTGGAGATCATGGGACATGCCATGGGGCAGGGGGATGCGCTGACCTACTCCCGGGCCGACGCCGAGTTCCACTCGCTGCTCATCCAGATCGCGGGCAACCGCATGCTGGAGCACCTCTCCGGGATCGTGTCGGCGGCCCTCCAGGTGTCCGGCGGCCCGGTCACGGGTTGTGACCGGCCGACCGAGGCGTCGCTCGTCCACCACGGCAGGATCGTCGACGCGCTCGCCGCGGGTGACGGCGGTGGGGCCGAAGCGGCCATGCGGCAGCTGCTCACCGTCCACCCCGAGGTGGAGCGCGTCGTCCCGGCGCCGCGCGAGCACTGACCGCCCGGTCCGCGACGCTCGACCCCCGCCCCCGCCCCCGCCCCCGCCCCGGGCCGTGCGCGCCTTGATCAGGTCCGGCCCCGTGCGAGCGCCGATCACACCGCGCGAGCGCTGACGACATCGCGCAGGCACCGACGTCATCGCGCGGGCGGGGCCACGCCCCCGGGCGAACTCCTCCTCCCGTGCCATCTCCCGACCGGTACCCCCGCCCTCCCCTCGGACCCCGCATGACCCGACCCGGGTCTGCGGGGTCCGGCGGCAGACCGAGGTGATTAGGCCCTGGCGGCCCTGGGTAGCCGCTCCGAGTGACCTTCTATGCCCGTGTCTGACTGTTTTTGAACACTTACGCGGTGTGACTCGGGCCACGAAGATTGGGCGTAACGCTCGTGGAAACAACGCGATGACCTAAGAGGTGACAGCCGCGGAGGGAATACGGACGCCATACAAGGCGCTGTGCCTCTTCCCGGCCCCCGCCCGCGCCGTCGGCCCACCCCCAGGCCGGTGGTCGGCTCCTGTCCGCAGTAGGACGGGGCCGGAAGCCGTTTTCCAACGTTCCGAGAGGTTGTTCGTGTCGGCCAGCACATCCCGTACGCTCCCGCCGGAGATCGCCGAGTCCGTCTCTGTCATGGCGCTCATTGAGCGGGGAAAGGCTGAGGGGCAGATCGCCGGCGACGATGTGCGTCGGGCCTTCGAAGCTGACCAGATTCCGGCCACTCAGTGGAAGAACGTACTGCGCAGCCTCAACCAGATCCTCGAGGAAGAGGGTGTGACGCTGATGGTCAGTGCCGCGGAGCCCAAGCGCACCCGAAAGAGCGTCGCAGCGAAGAGTCCGGCCAAGCGCACCGCCACCAAGACGGTCGCGGCGAAGACGGTGACCACCAGGAAGGCCACCGCCGCCCCCGCGCCCGCCCCGGCCGCGCCCGCTGTCGACGACCCCGCCGAGGAAGCCGCCTCCGCCAAGAAGGCGGCTGCCAAGAAGACCGCCCCCGCCAAGAAGGCGGTCGCGAAGAAGGCCGCCCCTGCCAAGAAGACGGCGGCCAAGAAGACCACCGCCAAGAAGGACGACGTCGAACTCCTCGAGGAAGAGGTCCTGGAGGAGGCGCCCAAGACGGGCGACGAGCCTGAGGGCACCGAGAGCGCCGGCTTCGTCCTCTCCGACGAGGACGAGGACGACGCGCCCGCGCAGCAGGTGGCGGCCGCCGGCGCCACCGCCGACCCGGTCAAGGACTACCTCAAGCAGATCGGCAAGGTCCCGCTGCTCAACGCCGAGCAGGAGGTCGAGCTCGCCAAGCGCATCGAGGCCGGTCTGTTCGCCGAGGACAAGCTGGCCAACGCCGACAAGCTCGCCCCCAAGCTCAAGCGCGAGCTGGAGATCATCGCCGAGGACGGCCGCCGCGCCAAGAACCACCTCCTGGAGGCCAACCTCCGTCTGGTGGTCTCCCTGGCCAAGCGCTACACCGGCCGCGGCATGCTCTTCCTGGACCTCATCCAGGAGGGCAACCTCGGTCTGATCCGCGCGGTCGAGAAGTTCGACTACACCAAGGGCTACAAGTTCTCCACGTACGCCACCTGGTGGATCCGTCAGGCGATCACCCGCGCGATGGCCGACCAGGCCCGCACCATCCGTATCCCGGTGCACATGGTCGAGGTCATCAACAAGCTCGCGCGCGTGCAGCGCCAGATGCTCCAGGACCTGGGCCGTGAGCCCACCCCGGAGGAGCTGGCCAAGGAGCTCGACATGACCCCGGAGAAGGTCATCGAGGTCCAGAAGTACGGCCGCGAGCCCATCTCGCTGCACACCCCGCTGGGTGAGGACGGCGACAGTGAGTTCGGTGACCTCATCGAGGACTCCGAGGCCGTCGTCCCGGCCGACGCCGTCAGCTTCACGCTCCTGCAGGAGCAGCTGCACTCCGTCCTCGACACGCTCTCCGAGCGCGAGGCGGGCGTCGTCTCCATGCGGTTCGGTCTCACCGACGGTCAGCCGAAGACCCTCGACGAGATCGGCAAGGTGTACGGCGTCACGCGTGAGCGCATCCGCCAGATCGAGTCCAAGACCATGTCGAAGCTGCGTCACCCGTCGCGTTCGCAGGTACTGCGCGACTACCTCGACTAGGCAAGGCCCGCGCGGCCAGGTCGTTCCAACGACGTCGAAGGCCCGGTTCCCCTCGGGGAGCCGGGCCTTCGGGCGTGTGCGCGGGTGCGCGCCGGAGCACACTGGCTCACCCTGAGTGTCCACCGGTCACTCCAGAGTGAGGAGCGTGCATGCTTCGTCCCTTTGTCCGGGCCTTGACCCGGCCGCTCGTTCTGGCCGCCGCAGCGGTCGCCATACCGCTGGTGTCCGCCGCCCCGGCGGCCTCCGACGGTGTGGTCGTGGGTGGCTTCCCGGTCGACGTCTCCCAGAGCCCCTGGACCGTCGGACTGTCCAGCCGTGACCGGTTCGGAGGTACGCGGGCGGGCCATTTCTGCGGGGGCGTGGCGGTCGGTCCGACGACCGTGCTCACCGCCGCCCACTGCCTGAGCGAGGAAGTGCTCGGACCACTGCCGGTGCGTGACCTGAAGGTCATCGCCGGCCGCACGGACCTTTTCACGGACGAGGGACGGGAGATCGCCGTACGGGAGGCCTGGGTGAATCCCGCCTACGACAGCGCAAGCAACTCCGGGGACTTCGCCGTGCTCAAACTCGCCGAGTCCCTTCCCAGGGCCGCGCTCATCAGCATGGCCGCGGCGGGTGACGCGGCTTACCGGCCCGGGACGGAGGCCGTGGTCTACGGCTGGGGCGACACGAGCGGGTTCGGCGCGTACGCCCACACGTTGCGGGCCGCACGAGTCCACGTGCTGTCCGACAGTGTGTGCAAGATCGCATACCCGGGCTCGTCCCACGGCACCTACTCGGCGCGGACGATGATGTGCGCCGGAGAGGCGCGAGGCGGCCGCGACGCCTGCCAGGGGGACAGTGGCGGCCCGCTGGTCGCAGGGGGCCGACTGGTCGGGCTCGTCTCCTGGGGCAGCGGCTGCGGGCGGCCTGGGAGCCCGGGCGTCTACACGCGTGTGTCGGAGGTGGTGCGAGTGCTGGGCTGGGACACGACCGCGAAAGCGGCTCGGGGCCCCGCCTGACGCGGGGATGAACAGGGCCTGACAGGGACTGGCCGGCCCGGGAGGAGCCCTGTCGCCCCACGAGTGCGGGCGGCCACCCTTGGTCACAGGGGCGGCCGCCCGCAGACCGGCCTAGCCGGCTCTGGCTCGTCGTGAACGCGAACGGTCAGCGCTCTTCTTCGGAGGCGGATGCGGGAACGGTCGTCAGCCGCTCCGTCTCGTCCTGTATCTCAGCGGCGATCTTCTTGAGTTCCGGCTCGAACTTGCGGCCGTGGTGGGCGCAGAAGAGCAGTTCTCCGCCGCTGAGCAGGACGACGCGCACGTACGCCTGTGCGCCGCAGCGGTCGCAGCGGTCAGCGGCCGTCATCGGGCTCGCGGGGGTCAGAACAGTAGTCACGTCGCCTCTTCTCTAGCTCGACGAGCTGTCGTACCAGGGTCAACATCCAACCAGCCCCAAAACGTTCCCGCTCGTGGCTTGTCCTCGAAAAAAATCTTCGAGGCGGCCGTCTGCTGCCGGTTTGGCGGCGAATGTGCCGTATTACAGGTCTGTTGTGTCGTACGGGTTCGCGCTGTCGGTCATGGCTGCGTCCTCCCGGCTGGATTGCCGGTTTGTTCATGAGGACGTGCCCGGAGCCTAAATGGTTCATGCCTCGAAGGGAACGTGATATGTACTTCACTCCATCGAGGGATCGAACACGCATGCGACCCTGGACTACTGTGAGTTCAGACGAGGGTGGCGTTACAACGGCTCTACCAGGCCTCGGTACCCTCATGGCGGCGAACGAAGCCGCGCCCTTACCCAGAAGGGCCCACCCTGAAATTCAGCGAGGAGCGAACCGCGTGACCGCCGAGACGTCCGTGCCGTCCACAGCGCTGCTGGCAGGAGCAGACCGGGACGGTTCCAACTACACCGCGCGGCACCTGCTCGTCCTCGAGGGCCTCGAGGCCGTGCGCAAGCGCCCGGGTATGTACATCGGATCGACCGACAGCCGTGGCCTGATGCACTGCCTGTGGGAGATCATCGACAACTCCGTCGACGAAGCACTCGGCGGCTACTGCGACCACATCGAGGTGATCCTCCACGACGACGCCTCGGTGGAGGTGCGCGACAACGGCCGGGGCATCCCCGTCGACGTCGAGCCCAAGACCGGCCTGTCCGGTGTCGAGGTGGTCATGACCAAGCTGCACGCCGGCGGAAAGTTCGGCGGCGGCTCGTACGCCGCCTCCGGCGGTCTGCACGGCGTCGGCGCCTCCGTGGTGAACGCCCTGTCCGCCCGCCTGGACGTCGAGGTCGACCGCAGCGGGCACACGCACGCGATCAGCTTCCGCCGCGGTGTCCCCGGAGCCTTCGCGGCGGACGGGCCGGACGCCGGATTCGAGGCCAAGGGCGGCCTGCGCAAGACCAGGAAGATCGCCAGGGCCCGCACCGGCACGCGCGTGCGGTACTGGGCCGACCGCCAGATCTTCCTGAAGGACGCCAAGCTCTCGCTGGAGAACCTCCACCAGCGTGCCCGCCAGACCGCGTTCCTGGTGCCCGGCCTGACGATCGTCGTCCGCGACGAATACGGCCTCGGCGAGGGCGGCAGCAAGGGTGAGGAGTCCTTCCGCTTCGACGGCGGCATCAGCGAGTTCTGCGAGTACCTGGCCACTGACAAGCCCGTCTGCGACGTCCTCCGCTTCTCAGGGCAGGGCACCTTCAAGGAGACCGTCCCGGTCCTGGACGAGCACGGCCAGATGACCCCGACGGAGGTCACCCGCGAACTGGGCGTCGACGTGGCGCTGCGCTGGGGAACCGGCTACGACACCACGCTCCGCTCGTTCGTCAACATCATCGCCACGCCCAAGGGCGGAACCCATGTGGCCGGCTTCGAGCAGGCCGTCGCCAGGACGATGAACGAGGTGCTGCGCGCCAAGAAGCTGCTGCGTGTCGCCGAGGACGACATCGTGAAGGACGACGCGCTCGAGGGCCTGACCGCCGTCGTCACGGTCCGCCTTGCCGAGCCGCAGTTCGAGGGCCAGACCAAGGAGGTGCTGGGCACCTCGGCGGCCCGCCGGATCGTGAGCACCGTGGTCTCCAAGGAGCTCAAGGCGTTCCTGACCTCCACGAAGCGGGACGCCGCCGCCCAGGCGCGCGTCGTCATGGAGAAGGCGGTCGCCGCGGCACGCACGCGCATCGCCGCCCGGCAGCACAAGGACGCGCAGCGCCGGAAGACGGCTCTGGAGTCCTCGTCGCTGCCCGCCAAGCTGGCCGACTGCCGCAGTGACGACGTCGACCGCAGCGAGCTGTTCATCGTCGAGGGAGACTCGGCGCTCGGTACCGCGAAGCTTGCCCGGAACTCGGAGTTCCAGGCGCTGCTGCCGATCCGGGGCAAGATCCTCAACGTCCAGAAGTCGTCCGTGACCGACATGCTCAAGAACGCCGAGTGCGGCGCGATCATCCAGGTCATAGGGGCGGGCTCGGGACGGACCTTCGACATCGACGCGGCCCGCTACGGCAAGATCATCATGATGACCGACGCCGATGTGGACGGCTCCCACATCCGGTGCCTGCTGCTGACCCTCTTCCAGCGCTACATGCGTCCCATGGTCGAGGCCGGCCGTGTCTTCGCCGCCGTACCGCCCCTGCACCGCATCGAGCTCATCCAGCCCAAGAAGGGCCAGGACAAGTACGTCTACACGTACTCGGACCGCGAGCTGCGCGACAAGCTCATGGAATTCCAGAGCAAGGGCATCCGGTACAAGGACTCCATCCAGCGCTACAAGGGCCTCGGCGAGATGGACGCCGACCAGCTGGCCGAGACGACGATGGACCCGCGCCACCGCACGCTGCGCCGCATCAACCTCTCCGACCTCGAAGCGGCGGAGCAGGTGTTCGACCTGCTCATGGGCAACGACGTGGCGCCGCGCAAGGAGTTCATCTCCAGTTCTGCGGCGACGCTGGACCGGTCACGGATCGACGCCTAGGCGCTGCGCGCGGGCGGGGCGCGCGGGGCGGCTGGCCCGCGGTGTGTTCGGCGGCCGGAGTCGATGGTCGGTCGGCGTCGGCCTCGGCCGTTGCGTTTTCGGCGGCGTGAGCGGTCGCCTGCGCCGGTGCGTGCGGTGCGTGCGGTGCGTGCGGTATTCCCGGCCCACGGTGCCGATGTGGGTGCTGACGCACGGGGCGGGGCTGGTGTCGGTGCCGCGATCGGTGCTGGTCTTGAGGAGGGGGCAGCGCGCCGACGCCCCCGGCCCCGGCTGTGCGATCGCGGATCCCGGGCCTCGCCCCCCGGGTCTCAGGTGCCGCATCGCACATCGCGTGACCAGCCATGCCGTGAGGGTGCCCAGGTGGGTGGAGAGCCGGGTGTCCGGAGATCCACCCATGATCCACCCCAGCTCCGATCTGCGGTGCCGGGAGCGCCTTCCACGACAGCGGGGCCCACGGCCGGGTCGCGCTCGCCGGGGTCGGCGGGGCACTGGTGGCCGGCGGGCCGGCCTGGGCCTTCCTCCGAACCACGCTCGAGCACCGACTCTGCCCGTCACTGGTGCCGATGGTCCTGCTGCTGGGACTGGCGGTCGTCGCCCAGAGCGGGGGCTTCCGTTCTCCCGCCACCGTGCTGTGGTGCGGGTGCGCCATCGCGGCGTTGGAGAGGCTGCCGCTGGTCGCAGCACTGCCGCTCGCGTCGGTGGGGTTCGCCTCGTTCGCCGTGGTCCACGATGACGCGTGGCTGACCACGGCTGTCACCGCGGGGGGCATGACCCTCGCCGGTTACACCCTGCGCCTGGACGCCGAGTCCCGCGGCAGCGCCCAGCGACTGCTCGCCCAGGAAAGGGCGGCCCGGGCGGCGGAGGCGGAGTCGGCCAATGTTCGCCAAGACCGGGTCGAAGGACCGGGCACAGGCGGTGCGCTACGCGTTCCGAAAGGGGGCTGGTGCGCCCGCCGGTGGCGTGAGGGGGCCCGTGGTCACCTGATGGGGTGAAGAGCAGGGGGAAGAAGATCCGGGGATCTTTCCGTTCTGTCCACACTTGGGCATGCAGCCAAGCAACGGCCGTACCTGCGGCAGCGGGGCCGGTTCCGAAAATCCGGACGATCATCGGCAGGGTCACGGAGCGACGTTCGCCGAGGCGTCCGTGAACGTGCGGTACGACGATCCGTGGTACGACGCGCTCGCCTCGGGATGGGGCGAGCCAGGCGGTCCGTACACGCCCGCGGCGGAGGTGCCGGGGGCGCGCGGGGAGCGGGAACCCCAGGCAGTGGCGGCGGCCCGGGTCTACCTCGAGGTGCAGCGCAGCGAGGCCTTCCAGGAAGTGCGCCGCCGCTACCGGCGCTTCGTCGTCCCCGCGGTCGCCGGCTTCTTCCTCTGGTACGTGGGATACGTGGTGACCGCGACGACGGCTCCCGGACTCATGGCCCGGCCCGTGGTGGGTGCCGTGAACGTGGCGTTGGTCGCGGGACTCGCCCAGTTCCTCAGCACGTTCCTGTTGACCTGGGCCTACTCCCGGCACGCACGGCTGCGCCGGGACCGGCCGGCGCTCGAACTGCGCTGGGACACCCAGGAACTGGCGCGTGAGGCCCGAGGCGGTGTGTCGTGACCGGCAACCATCAGACGCTCGCGTTGTTGCTGTTCAGTGCCTTCATCGCGGCCACGCTGGGGATCACGACGTGGGTGAGCCGCAACCGGCACGGGTCGGCCGAGGAGTTCTACGCCGGGGGGCGGCTGTTCTCTCCGATGGAGAATGGTTTTGCCATCGCGGGCGACTACATGTCGGCCGCCTCCTTCCTCGGTATCTCCGGCCTCATCGCGCTCTTCGGCTACGACGGGCTGTTGTACTCGGTGGGCTTCCTGGTCGCCTGGCTCGTGGTGCTGTTCCTCGTCGCCGAACTGGTGCGCAACTGCGGCCGGTTCACACTCGCCGACGTGGTGGCCGCACGGATGCGGGAGCGGCCCGTGCGGATCGCGGCGGGAACCTCGTCGGTCGCCGTGTCCGTTCTCTATCTCGTGGCGCAGATGGTCGGTGCGGGCAGCCTGGTCGCGCTGCTCCTCGGCAAAACCGGCGAGGCGGCACAGGCGTGGACCGTCATCGGGGTCGGTGCACTCATGGTGATCTACGTGTCGCTGGGAGGGATGCGGGCCACCACCTGGATCCAGATCGTCAAGGCGGTGCTGTTGCTCGGCGGGACCGTCGTGCTCACCGTGCTCGTCCTCGTGCGCTTCCACGGTGACTTCGACCGCCTGCTGCTCACGGCGGCCGAGCGCAGCGGCCACGGCGCGGCGTTCCTGGCACCGGGGCTGAAGTACGGCGGGGACTGGACCGCCCGTTTCGACTTCATGAGCCTCGGGCTCGCCCTGGTGCTGGGCACCGCGGGGCTGCCGCACATCCTGTCCCGCTTCTACACCGTGCCGACCGCGCGGGCCGCCCGACGGTCCGTCGTCTGGTCCATCGGTCTGATCGGCGGTTTCTACCTGATGACGATCGTGCTCGGCTTCGGTGCGGCGGCGATCGTCGGCCCGGACGCCGTGCGCGCGTCGAACGCGGCGGGCAACACTGCGGTTCCGCTGCTCGCCCTCGACCTGGGCGGCGGTGCCGGATCCACGGGGGGAACGGTGCTGTTCGCGGTGGTGGCGGCCGTCGCGTTCGCCACGATCCTGGCCGTGGTCGCCGGGATCACGCTCGCCTCCTCGGCGTCCGTGGCCCACGACCTGTACGCCTCGCTGCGGCGTCGGCACGGCAAGCCGCGCAGCGAGGTGGCGGTGGCGCGGACCGCAGCCGTCGGCATCGGTGTGGCGGCGATCGGACTCGGCCTGCTGGCCCGTGACCTCAATGTCGCGTTCCTGGTGGGTCTCGCCTTCGCCGTCGCCGCGTCCGCCAACCTGCCGGTGCTGCTGTACTCGCTGTTCTGGCGGAAGTTCACCACGCGGGGGGCCGTCTGGTCGGTGTACGGCGGGCTGGTCCCGGCCGTGGTGCTGGTCCTGCTGTCGCCGGTGGTGTCGGGCAGCCCGCAGTCGCTCTTCCCCGGCGTGGACTTCCGGTTCTTCCCCCTGCAGAATCCCGGTCTGGTCTCGATCCCGCTGGGCTTCCTCGCGGGCTGGCTCGGTACCGTCACCTCGGCGGAGGTCGCGGACGAGGCCAAGCACGCGGAGGCCGAGGTGCGGGCGCTGACGGGGGCGGGCGCCGTCTGAGCACCCGCCGGACCGGAAGAGACGCACAGCACGCTCGACCGCGGCCGGCGGCGAGGACCGCGTCGAGCAAGGTGCGGGTCACGTACGTATTCCAGGGGGCACGGTCCTTCCCCCCGCCCTCGGGCCGTGCCTCAGGCGCGGGTCGCCCACACGTAACGGTGTTCCGGGCGGCCCGCGTCGCCGTACTTGAGGGTCAGCCGGGCCCTGCCGGTGCGCTCCAGGAGCTTCAGGTAGCGTTGGGCGGTCTGGCGGCTCACCCCGGTCCGGTCGGCGATCTCCTGGGCCGACAGCGGGCCCTCGGCGCTCATCAGGGACTGGCGGACGAGTTCCGCGGTGGTCGGGGAGTGCCCCTTGGGCAGCCCCGGCTCCGACGGCGTGGACAGCGCGCCGAAGATGCGGTCCACGTCCGCCTGTTCGGCCTCGCCGCCGCCGTCGAGCGTGCGGCGCAGCTCCGCGTACGCCTCGAGCTTGGCGCGCAGGCCCGCGAAGGCGAACGGCTTGACCAGGTACTGCAGGGCGCCCTGGCGCATCGCCGCCTGCACGGTGGAGACGTCCCGGGCGGCCGTCACCATGATCACGTCCGTCTGGTGGCCGCGTCGGCGCATCTCCTGGACGACCTCCAGGCCGGTCTCGTCGGGCAGGTAGTGGTCCAGGAGGACCAGGTCCAGACGGGGCAGGAGTTCCAGCTGACTCAACGCCTCGGCCGCGCTGTGCGCCTCCCCGGCGACGTGGAAGCCCGGCACCTTCTCGACGTAGGCGGCGTTGACCTGGGCGACCCTGGTGTCGTCGTCCACGACCAGGACCTCGATCATCGGGACTCCTCCTCGGCTGTGGTCTGAGCGGTTGCGGCCGGGGCCGGTTCGAGGTCGGGCACGGCGAGCGCCTCGGGCAGGACGACGGTGAACTCGGCGCCGCCGCCGTGCGCCTCGCCGACCGACGCGCTGCCGCCCTGACGTTCGGCGAGCCGGCGCACCAGGGAGAGCCCGATGCCGCGCTTGCCGTGGGCCGGCGGCTTCTTCGTGGACCAGCCCTCGGTGAAGACCGCCTCGCGCTGCTCGGCCGGGACACCGGGTCCGGTGTCCCGTACCCGCAGGACGGCGGTACGACCCTCGGCGCGCAGTTCGACCTCCACGCGCGCGTGCGGGGTGCCCGCCACGGCGTCGAGCGCGTTGTCCACCAGGTTGCCCACGACGGTCACCAGCCCGCGCGGATCGACCAGCCGGTCGGGGAGGCGGGTGCGGTCCGAGACCCACAGCGTCACCCCGCGCTCGGCGGCGACGGTCGCCTTGCCCATGAGCAGGGCGGCGAGCAGCGGGTCCTCGATCCGCTCGGTCACCTGCTCGGCGGTCGCCCGGTGGTCGCCCACGACCTCGCCGACGAACTCCACGGCGTCGTCGTACATCTCCAGTTCGAGCAGTCCGAGGAGCGTGTGCATGCGGTTGGCGTGTTCGTGGTCCTGGGCGCGCAGGGCGTCGATCAGCCCGTGAGTGGAGTCGAGTTCGCGGCCGAGCTGCTCCAGTTCGGTGCGGTCGCGCAGGGTGGCCACGGCGCCGCCGTCGTCGGTGGGCATGCGGTTGGCGACCAGGACGCGCTGGCCGCGCACGGTGAGCAGATCCGTGCCGGTCACCCGGCCGGCCAGGACGTCGGCCGTTCGGCCCTCGCCGAGCGCCTCGTCGGGGGAGCGGCCCACCGCCTCGTCCCCGATGCCCAGCAGACGCTGTGCCTCGTCGTTGAGCAGGCGGACACGCCCGGCGCGGTCCAGGGCGACGACGCCCTCCCGGATGCCGTGCAGCATCGCCTCGCGCTCCGCGAGCAGCGCCGAGATGTCCGAGAAGGCGAGGTCGCGGGTCTGCCGCTGGACCCGCCTGGAGATCAGCCAGGCGGCCAGCGCCCCCACGGCGAGCGCGCCGCCCGCGTACGCGAAGAGCCCCGGGATCGCGTGGATCAGCCGGGCGCGCACGCTGTCGTACTCGATGCCGACCGAGACCGCGCCGATGATGCGGCCGTCGTCGTCGCGCAAAGGCACCTTGCCGCGGGCCGAGCGGCCGAGGGTGCCGCTGTCGATCTCCATGACGTCCCGTCCGGCCAGCGCCTCACTGGGATCCGTCGAGACATGGCCGCCGACCTCCCGGTGGTCGGGGTGCGACCAGCGCACGCCGTGCAGATCCATCACGACGACGTACTCGGCGCCGCTCGCCGCGCGGATCCGCTCCGCCTCCCGCTGCACCGGCCCGTCGACCGTCGGCCGAGTGTTCTGGAGGTCCTCGGCGATCTGTGGCACCGCCGCGGTGGTCTGTGCGATGGCGAGCGCCCGGCGCATCGCCTGGTCGTCCAGCTGAGCGCTGAGCGGAGCGAGGAACAGCCCGGTCGCCAGCACCACGACCCCCGCGGCGATCGCCAGCTGCATCAGCAGAACCTGCGAGAACACGCGCCGGGGCATCCCGAGGCGCAGGCGGCGGACGGGGGGAGTGGGGCTCATACCCGAGACGGTACGTGGGCGGGCCGGTCCATCCGTAGGGGTGTGTGGTGTGGATCTCCCGATCGACCCGAGAGCACTCGACCCTGATCAGCATGAGCGAGCCGGTTCGGAGCGCGTCAACCCACCAGGGCGGCCGTCGCCAGTTCACGCACCGAGACCACGTCCATCCGCGCGGGGGAACCCAGGACCGACGCCCCGCAGCTCTCCGGGCGGGGCGGCTGGGACGCGCCCTGGGCCACGACGACCCGCCAGTGACGTCCGTCCATGTGCGCCACGGTGACCTCCCAGCGCGGTGCGCCGCCGTCCGTGCGCACGACGCTGAGCGCCTGAGCCGCGTCCTCGCCGGTCGCCGCGCGCACCGCCAGTTCCGCCGCCTGGCCCGGCCGCCCCCAGGCGGAGTTCCCCCGGCACCCCTGCGTCACGATCCGCCCCTCCTCGACGCCGTGCAGCGCCTCCCTGACGGTGCGCGCCTCCGCGCGGCCGTACGCGTAGCCGTACGGCAGGACGAGCACGGTGGGGGAGAAGCGGTGGCCGCCCAGGTGGGTGACCTCCCAGACGCCGTCCACGTCCGCGGCGGCGAGTTCGGCGGCGAGGGGGCGGCCGAGGAGCGCGCAGCAGCGGTCGCGCCTGCCGTTGGTGCAGACGAGGGCGAGTGGGGCACCGGTGTGGGGGCCGCCCCGGAGCGCGGCGTCGAACGTATGGTGGTCGCCGCGGCCGAGTGCGGCGAAGTCGAGGTCCAGCAGCCGGCCCGGGTCACTGGTCGTGGCGCTGCGCAGCCACACCCGGCCGGGAACGGTGTGGGCCGCGAACACCCGGCGCAGGGGCGGCGGGCCGAAGTCCGCGTGGCGTCCCGGCCGCCGGATGAGTGCCACGCGGACACCGGTGCCCTGGGCGGCCGCCTCGAGCGCGCGGCCGAGTACGGGGTCCAGGCGGCTCGAGACGAGCGCATTGGCCCCCCAGGGGCCGGGCTGCTCCACCAGGAGCCAGGTCCTCGCCGTGGGCGCGGTCCCGGACATGGGCTCGTCCAGGTCCCGCGAGACGTCCGTGCACGTACTCACAGAGGTGAGCCTAACCTGACTTGACGCGGGGTGGCTTCCCGGCCCGCTCGTGTCCGGCCGCTTCGCCCGGGCACGGGTGTGGCCCGGAGTGCCCCGGCATTCGCCGCTCGTCGCGTTGTCCCTGGCCAGAAGGGCCGGGCGGCTCGTTCCGGGCTGCTTCGGCAGCGGCGGGGGCGGTTTTGGGTCCACGTAGAGTCCGCTCGGACGCATACGCAGGGGGCGTTCCGCGTACTCCTCCCTGCGCGGGACCGGGGTGGGAACACGGAAGGTCCGGCACCGATGAGGTGCCGGACCCGGCAGGTTCGTGACCGCGGCCTCGCGGCAGGGACGCCGACCCTACCTGTCCGAGCGACGCCGGTCTCACGCGCCCAAGCGACGCCGACCTCACCCGTCCAAGCGACGCCGGCCCCACGTGCCCAAGCGACGCTGGTCCCACGCGTCCAAGCGACGCCGGCCCCGCGGATGCGATGCCGGCCCCGTCCGCGTGGCGCCGGCCACGGGGACGCGACGGCGGCGGCTCCTCCTGGACGTGGGCCGCCCTCCAGGACCGGCCCCCGCAGAACGGCTGCCTCGCCGCAGCGACGTCCGCCCCGCAGCGGCCACGTCGGCATCAGGAGACCACGCCGTACCCGTGTGCCGACCGACGTCCGGACGCCGACCAGCTCCACGGTCCCGGACCGGTCCCCGCGCACCCTCAGGCGTCGGGAATGTCCGCCTTGGCGCGCAGCAGCGTCTCCCGGGTGATGACGACGATGCGCTCGTAGTCGGCACGGGACGCGTCCGACGGCAGCTCCGGATCGAGCGTCTGCGTCGCGTCCGTGCCGATCACGGCGAAGTTCCCGTCGGCCAACTCGAAGATGTCGGGGCAGTTGCCGCCGCCCAGGCTTCCGCGAGCGCGTGGGGATGCACCGATCCGACGGATGATCTGACTCACTGTTGGTTTCCTCTGGTCTCACGTGCGAAGAGCTCGCGCACAACGACTGCACAGCGGAGGCAACCCTGTGGGGCGCGCTCGTCATCCGGCGGCGTGAGCGACGGTCAGGTGGAGCCGCTCTGCGCGATCAAGCGCGAGTCAACCCCGTGGCGTCTGTCACAACTGACGACTTCACCTGTTCGTTATGGGCCGAGGGTGTGATTCCCGATCACGCGCCCGGGGGCTCTCCGACCACCCACCACTCGTCCCCGTCCGCCTCCTCCAGTTGCCGCAGGAGGCCGTCGACCAGACGGCCGAGCTCCGCCTCGTCCGACCCCGCGGCGAGCGTCGCCCGCTGGCCCTGCGTCGCGTACCAGTACTCCCGCACGACGGGGTTCTGCAGCAGGCCTCGGACGTAGCCGAAGAACTCGTCCCGGCTGATGTTGCCGATGCGGTAGTAGAACAGGGCGTTCGTGTAGAGCGCGTTGGCGAACAGGTACTGCCGGCGCCTCTGGGCCGAGGTCGGCACCTCGAAGATGTCGAGCACCTCGGCCAGGTCGGGATCGTCGAGGGCCTTGCTCAGCAGCTCCCAGTGCAGTCGCTGCTGGTTGGCCAGGTTGGTGTGGCGCTGGCTGTGGGCGACGGACTCCAGGTGGTCGAGTCGGGCACACAGCGAGTTCATCACGTGCCGCTGGGCGGCGAGGGCGGCGAGGGCTCCCGTCGCCAGGCCGAGGCCCGCCGCGGCGACGGGACCCAGCCCGCGTACCCGAAATTTCTGTGTGGCCATGTCAACCCCCGAATCAGGCGACCGTCTGCCGGTCGTCGGGTGCGGGTGGGTGACGGGGACCGGTCGGCGGTGGGCGGCGCTTGCCGTCTCCCAGAGTGCCGAGCGGCTCTGATCGGCGGGGAGGCGGAGAAGAGGCGCACGGAGGGAAGTGAGGGTCGCACGCCACGGCGCCTTGCCCAACGTCTGCCCAGCAAGTGCTGCTAACAATCGTTCACTTCGCGGGGTTTCCTCCGGCTCGTATCCTGGCCCGGCATTCCGTTCCCGGGCGTGCGCCGGGCCGTGAGCCGGTGCGCGCGCAGGTGCCAGAGAGGTCGCACGTGACGCAGAGCCGCACTTCGCAGCAGATCCCGGTCGTCGTTCTCGCCGGATTCCTCGGCTCCGGCAAGACCACCCTGCTCAACCATCTCCTCCACCGCAGCGGAGGAACCCGGATCGGCGCGATCGTGAACGACTTCGGTTCGATAGAGATCGACGCCATGGCGGTGGCGGGCGCGCTCGGCGACTCCACCGTCTCCCTCGGCAACGGCTGCCTGTGCTGTGCCGTGGACGCCGGTGAGCTCGACGTGTACCTCGAACGGCTCGCCCGGCCCGCCGTCGGCGTCGACCTCGTCGTCATCGAGGCCAGCGGGCTCGCGGAGCCGCAGGAGCTGGTCCGCATGGTGCTGGCCAGCGAGCATCCCGCGATCGTGTACGGCGGGCTCGTCGAGGTCGTCGACGCCGCCGAGTTCGACGAGACCCGTGCACGGCACCCCGAGATCGACCGGCACCTCGCCCTCGCCGACCTCGTCGTGGTCAACAAGCTCGACCGGGCGCCCGACGCCGACCGCGTCCTGGGGCTCGTCCGCTCCCTCACCGACCGGGGTGCCGCCGTCGTCCCCGCCACCTACGGCCGGATCGACCCCGAGTTCTTCTTCGACCGCCGGCCGAGCGAGGAGCGGATCGGGCAGCTCTCGTTCGACGACCTGCACCGCCGGGACGACGGCGCGGACGATCACGGCGGCCATCTGCACACCGCCTACGACAGCCTGTCCTTCACCTCCGCGGAGCCGCTCGACCCGCGTCGTCTGATCGCGTTCCTCGACAGCCGGCCCGAAGGCCTGTACCGGATCAAGGGGTACGTCCACTTCGGTCCGCACGACCCCGTCAACCGGTACTCGGTGCACGCCGTCGGGCGGTTCCTCCGCTTCTACCCCGAACCGTGGGGGCCCGCCGAGGAGCAGCGCCTCACGCAGCTCGTCCTCATCGGCTCCGGCATCGACGCACCCGCCCTCGCCAAGGAGCTGGAGGCGTGCAGGAGCGACGCCCCACACGCCGACGAGCACGGCATGTGGGGCGTGTTGCGCTACGTGCGGGACCCGGACGAGGCCGTCGGCGATCCGGAGCCGGCCTAGTAGTGCTTCGTTAGGTTGTGGGCTGTCTGCGGCTGCTCCGAGGTCTGGGCAGGGGGCGTCCGCAGGTGGTGCAGGTACCGGTCCAGCACCT
>NZ_JBVIAY010000021.1:0-152583 GCF_055573695.1 Streptomyces sp. NPDC030143 | reverse complement strand
ACACCCGGATGGCCGAGCAGCTCGACACGGCCATCGAGCAGCACGGCAAGGGCGACCTGGCCGCACTGCTCGCCGGCACCGACACCTGGACCGTCGTCGGCTGAGGTCGCAAGCGTCGGCCGGAAGGTCGGACGCGTCGGTTACGAGGCCCGGGACCGGATCGCCCGGGCCTCGTCGTATGCCCGGCGGGCCTCCTCGACGTCCGCCATGCGGTCGGCCGTCCAGCTCGTCAGCGCCCTCACCTGCTCGGCTGCCTCACGGCCGAGGTCGGTGAGGGAGTAGTCGACGCGGGGCGGGATGACCGGCTTTGCGTCGCGGTGGACGATGCCGTCGCGCTCGAGGGTCTGGAGGGTCTGGGTGAGCATCTTCTCGCTGACGGTCCTGCCGTACCGGCCGATGGTGCGGCGCAGCTCGCTGAAGCGGTAGGGGCGCTCCAGCAGCTCCGTCAGGACGAGGACGCCCCAGCGGCTGGTGACGTGTTCCAGGACGAGTCGGTGGGGGCACATGGCCTCGCCGGCCGACTCCATGTCACTTACTGCCATGCCAGTACCTTACTTCAAAGTGGGTACTTTCGTTCAGTTAGCGCCTCCCTTAGGGTTAGTGCCATCGCACCCCACAAGGAGTTTTCCACCATGAGCATCGTCGTCACCGGAGCCACCGGACACCTCGGCCGCCACGTCGTCGCACAGCTGCTGGAGAAGGTCCCCGCCGAGCAGATCACCGCCGTCGTGCGCGACGAGGCGAAGGCCGCCGACCTCGCGGAGCGCGGGGTCGGGCTCGCGGTCGCCGACTACAACGCCCCGGAGACCTTCGACGGCCTGTTCGCCGCCGGCGACAGGGTGCTGCTGATCTCGGGCAACGAGTTCGACAAGGGCCGCCCGCAGCAGCACCGGGTCGTCATCGACGCCGCCAAGGCGGCCGGTGTCGCCCTGCTCGCCTACACCAGCGCCCCGGGCCCCCTGTCGGCCGCGCTCGCCGACGACCACCGCGCCACCGAGGAGATCCTGCTCGGCTCCGGTGTGCCGTACGTGCTGCTGCGCAACGGCTGGTACCACGAGAACTACACCGAGAACCTGGCTCCGGTGCTGGAGCACGACGCCGTCGTGGCCGCCGCCGGCCAGGGCCGGGTCTCCTCCGCCTCCCGCGCCGACTACGCGGCCGCCGCGGTGGCGGTGCTGACCGGCGAGGGTCACGAGAACCAGACGTACGAGCTGGGCGGCGACGAGGCGTGGAGCTTCGCCGAGTACGCGGCCGAGCTGAGCCGGCAGACCGGCCGGGAGATCGTCTACAACGCCGTGTCCCCCGAGGTCCTCACCGGCATCCTGACCGGCGCCGGGCTGCCCGAGCCGCTCGCCGCGACCCTGGCCGGCGTGGACGTCTCCATCGAGAAGGGCGAGCTGGTCGTCACCTCCGGCGACCTCGCGCGGCTGACCGGCCGCCCGGCCTCGCCGATCTCCGAGGCGATCGCCGCCGCACTCAAGGGCTGACACTCCCGCCGGGCCGACACCCCCGCCCGGACCCTCTCCCGGCCGACACCCCCCGCATGTCATGACCGTATGGCGATACGGGCATGACATGCGGGGGTGTTCGGCGTTACCTTCGTGCACGCGTGCCCGCGAGCACGCGGGTCGATCGGCGAGAAGGAGGTGCCCGTGGCCGGGACGTCGAAGGGCGAGAGCCGGATAGGCCTGGTGAACGGCTTCGCGGCGTACGGGATGTGGGGCCTGGTCCCGCTCTTCTGGCCGCTGCTGCAACCCGCCGGGGCACTGGAGATCCTCGGCCACCGCATGGTGTGGTCCCTCGGCTTCGTCGCCGCCGCGCTGGTCGTCGTACGGCGCTGGGCGTGGGCCGGTGAGCTGCTGCGCCAGCCCCGCCGGCTCGGTCTCGTCGCGATCGCCGCGACCGTCATCACCGTCAACTGGGGCCTGTACATCTGGGCGGTGAACAGCGGACACGTCGTGGAGGCCTCGCTCGGGTACTTCATCAACCCGCTGGTCACCATCGCGATGGGCGTGCTGATCCTGAAGGAGCGGCTGCGGCCCGTGCAGTGGGCGGCGGTCGGTGTCGCCTGCGCCGCCGTGCTGGTCCTCACCGTCGCCTACGGCCGTCCGCCGTGGATCTCGCTGATCCTCGCGTTCTCCTTCGCCACCTATGGACTGGTGAAGAAGAAGGTCAACCTCGGCGGCGTCGAGTCGATGACCGCCGAGACCGCCATCCAGTTCCTGCCCGCCCTCGGCTACCTGCTGTGGCTGTCCGCGCACGGCGGCTCCACCCTCACCACGGAGGGCGCGGGCCACGCCGCCCTCCTCGCCTCCACCGGCATCGTCACCGCCCTCCCCCTCGTCTGCTTCGGCGCGGCGGCGATCCGGGTGCCGCTGTCCACGCTGGGGCTGCTCCAGTACCTGGCGCCGGTCTTCCAGTTCCTGCTGGGCGTCCTCTACTTCCACGAGGCCATGCCGCCCGAGCGCTGGGCCGGGTTCGCGCTGGTCTGGGTGGCGCTGGTCCTGCTCACCGGTGACGCGCTGCGCACCGCGCGCCGGGCGGCCCGCACGCTCGCCGCCGACACGAGCGTGCCCAGCACCGCCATGACGACGGGCACCGCCGGCGCCGTGCGGAAGGCGTCGAAGGTGGCCTGCGGGTCCGAGGCCCCCGAGGTGCCGGAGCCCTCACCGCTCGCCAGGCCGTAGACGGCGGTCACGGCGGAGATCCCGATCGCCGAACCGAACGGGGTCGAGGTGTGCAGCAGGCCGCCCGCGAGCCCCTGCTCCCCCTCGGCCACGCCGTCGGTCGCCGCGATCGTCAGCGGCCCGTAGGCCGGCGCGAACGCGGTCCCGGCCACGAACAGTGCCGGCAGCATCGCCGCGTACGGCCATTCCATCCCCACCGGCAGGAACTGGCGTACGCCACGACCGCGAGCAGGAAACCGCCGACGATGACGCGGGCGTTGCCGTAGCGGGCGACGAGCCTCGGGGTGAGGGCGAACTCACCCCCCTGGGCGGCACCTTGCACGCCACGATCCAGTCCCTGGTGACCTGGACGCATCAGCACCAGGGCGAGGTCGCGGCGGCCCGGGCGGTGTGCGACGCGCGGGAGACGGAACGTGAGGTCCCTCAGACCTGACGACCTATAACTGGTCGCATGACGCAGACCCCCGCCACTCCGGTGCACTTCAAGCTCGTCGTCGACGCCTCCCACCCGCACGCGCAGGCCGACTTCTGGGCGGCCGCGCTGCACTACGAGGTCGAGGACAACAGCGCGCTGGTCGAGCGCCTGCTCGGGCTCGGCGCGCTGCCGGGCGAGGCGACCGTGGAGCACCACGGCCGGCCGGCCTTCCGGGACCTGATCGCCGTCCGGCATCCGGAGGACCCCTTCGACGCCGACTCCGGCACCGGGCTGGGCCGGCGGCTGCTGTTCCAGCGGGTGCCGGAGGCGAAGACCGTGAAGAACCGGATCCACCTGGACCTGCATCCGGGTCAGGGCCGGCGGGCCGCGGAGGTGGAGCGGCTGACAGCGCTCGGGGCGCGGGTGCTGCGGGAGGTGGAGGAGCCCTCCGGGGCGTGGGTGGTGATGGCGGACCCGGAGGGGAACGAGTTCTGCGTGCAGTAGCCGGGTGAGGGCTCCGGAATGTGAACTCGCTGTCCGAATGGCGCTCTTGACGGTGCGTTGGCCACGGCTTCACCATCCAGACACCCCATTCACTGTGGACCTCCCGTGGGCCACCCCGCCCGCGGACGTCCCGCTGGAATTCGGAGCCCCCCACCATGAAGCTCTCCGTCTCCGGGCGGGCGGCGGCATCCGTCGCCGTCGCCACCGTCACCCTGCTGGCCACCGGATCCATAGCCGGCGCGGCGCCCGCCCCCGAGCGCGCGGCGGTCGTGGCCGCGCCCGACCTGCCCGTCGCCAACGTCAAGGCGCACCTGGCGCAGTTGCAGTCCATCGCCACGGCCAACGGCGGCAACAGAGCCCACGGCCGCCCCGGTTACACCGCCTCGCTGAACTACGTGAAGGGCAAGCTCGACGCCGTGGGCTTCACGACCACCGTGCAGTCCTTCACCTCCGGGGGCCGCACCGGCTACAACCTGATCGCCGACTGGCCGGGCGGCGACCCCAACCAGGTGATCATGGCCGGGTCGCACCTCGACAGCGTCACCTCGGGCGCCGGCATCAACGACAACGGGTCCGGCTCGTCGGCCGTCCTGGAAGCGGCCCTCACGGTCGCGCGGACCGGCTACCAGCCCACCAAGCACCTGCGGTTCGCCTGGTGGGGCGCGGAGGAGCTGGGTCTGGTCGGCTCCCGGTACTACGTCAACAACCTGTCGTCGGCGAACCGCGCCCGCATCAGCGGCTACCTCAACTTCGACATGATCGGCTCGCCGAACCCCGGCTACTTCGTGTACGACGACAACCCGGCGATCGAGAAGACCTTCAAGGACTACTTCGCGGGCATCGGCGTCCCCACCGAGATCGAGACCGAGGGCGACGGCCGCTCCGACCACGCGCCGTTCAAGAGCGCGGGCGTCCCGGTCGGCGGTCTCTTCACCGGCGCGAGCCGGGTCAAGACGGCGGCCCAGGTCGCCAAGTGGGGCGGTACGGCCACGTCCTTCGACCGCTGCTACCACTCCTCGTGCGACACGACGGCCAACATCAACGACACGGCCCTGGACCGCAACGGGGACGCGCTGGCCTACGCGGTGTGGACGCTGTCGTCCTGACGGCCGGTCAGCCGGACCGAGCGGGCGGCCGAGCGGTCGCCCGGCTGGACGACCGTCGGCCCGGGCGGGCGGCCGAAGGGGCGACTGAGCGGGTGGCTGTGCGGTCAGCCCGGACGGACGGGGGGCGGCCCGGGCGGCCCGCCGGTCAGCCCGGCTGGGCGCCCGCCTTGCGGGCCCGCTCGGCCAGCCGGGTCATCCGGGCGCGCGCCGACTCCAGCTGCTCGAGGTCGTCGGCGGCCGGCCCCTCCTCGGTGGTCAGCTCGGTCCACAGTCCGAGCAGTTCGGTCCCGAGGTTCAGCCCCTGGAGCGGGTCGCGTACGGCACGCCAGGCCGCCGCGGCACTCTGGACGTTGCCGTACGCGGCCTCCGCGTCGCGGGTACGGCGGCGGATGCGGGCGAGGTCGAGGGAAAGGTGGAAGGAGCGCAGCGGGTCGCCCGCCAGGTAGGCGATGTAGGCGGTGAGTTCGCGCAGGCGCAGCACCTCGGGGTGCTCCGGACCCAGCGTGCCCGACGTCTCCATCACGGTCCGCTCGGCGAGGGCCGCCGCTCGGTCTATGCGGCCGGCCCGCACCGCTTCGTTGATCTGGGCCATCGGTTCGCCGAGGAGGGCGGGCGCGCCGTCCTCACCCCTCAGCTCCCGCGGGTCCTCCCCGAGCACCGCCTCGGCGACGGCGTCGAAGCCGCGGGCGGGGGTGGGCTTGGGGTCGGGGTCGGTGTAGAAGGCCGCGTCGGGGACGGGATCGGAGTCGGGGTGAGGGGCGGAGCCCAGGTGCCTCGGCTCCGTGGGGCGGGTCGGCTCCAGAGGGGTCGGCTCCTGCTGCCCGGCCGGTTCCGGATGCTTCGGCTCCGCGTCCCGGGGCTCCGCGTGCCGGGGCTCCGCGTCCCGGGGCTCCGCGTGCCGCGACTCCGTGGGGCTCGCCGCATTCAGACGGCTGACCGGCTCCGGGTGGCCTGCCGATCCCCGGTATCCCGCCGTATCCCGGTGGTTCACCCGCTCCTGGTCGTCGACCGGATCCCGGTGGTTCACCCGCTCCTGGTCGTCGACCGGCTCGTGCCGGTCCGCCGGATCGCGGTGGCTCGGCGGCTCCGGGTCCGGTTGGTCGTCCATGGTGGGCGGCGGGCCGAAGACGCCCGTCGGGGCGGTGACCGTACCGGGGGACGGGGTGTCGTCCCGGGGTTCGGGGACCGCACGGAACGCGGCCGTCGGCACGGGGTCGTCGTCCGGCTCCCAGGCGGCCACCGGCGTGGAGTCCGTCCCGGGCGCCGGCTCGGGGCCCGGCTCCGGCACCGCGCGCAGCGGGAACGTGGGCGCCGTCTCCTTCACCGGTTCCGGTACCCGCCGCAGGAAGTGCGTGGCCTTGTCGCGGCGCGGCTGGGCGGCGGGCTCCTCGTTCGAGGGCGTGGGCGCGGCGGGAGGGGTCGTGGGTGCCGGAGGGGTAGGGGGTGCGGGCGGGGCCTGACGGGCCGCCGGGACCGCCGCGGCCGTCTGCGCGGGCCGGGGTGCCGGCTCCCGCGGCGGAGCCACCCGCAGCGGCTCCCCCGCGAAATGGCTGGAACCGTCCGGTTCGACGCGGAGCGGGACGACGTAGCCGATGCGCTCGTCGCGGACCGTGGCGGCGACCGGACGGCCGGTGGCGAGGGCGATGAGGTGGAGGTGCCGGAGGACGGCGTGCTGCATCTCCTGGCCCTGCGCCGCCACGACGGGGACGCCGCCGATGGTCGCCGGCCCGCCCCCGGGGACGTGCACGTCGAGCGGCGCCACCGCGGTGGCCGCCTCTCCGGCGCGCTTCTGTTCCCGCTTCTTCTCGCGGCTGAGTCGAGACATCGGTTCCCTCACTCGGACACGTCTCCCGTGCACGTACGTCGTGCTCATGACCCGTGCACCCACGCGTACACGTACTGTTGAGTCTCTCCGCTCGCTCCCGGTGCTCGCGTCACCACGACGTCACAGCCTCGTTCCAAGACCCTGGGGCCGCTTCGGGAACGTCCCGGCGCCGCCGGGACCGGGGGCAGCCGGCGGCAGCGGTGGCGACGAGGAGGGTCGACGGGGCATGCGGACGACGGACGGACAGCGGGACGTACCGGGGACGCGCGGACCGGAGATCTGGATCCGCGGGCCCGTGGCCGCGCCCGAGCCGACGCCGGGCCCGTACGCACCCCCGGGCGCCGCCACCCTACGCCGTTTCTCCTGGCTCGCCACGCACGGCGGGGCCGGCGCCTCCACCCTCGCCGCCGTCTACGGCGGACACGACAGCGGGCGGGACTGGCCCGGGCCGGGCGACCCGGCGTCCGTGCTGCTCGTCGCCCGGACGCATGCGAGCGGCCTGGAGTCGGTGCGGCGCACCCTGGAGACCTTCCGGCGCGGGGAGGCGCCGTCCGGGCTGGACCTGGACGCGGTCGTGCTGGTGGCGGACGCGCCGGGGCGGCTGCCGCGCCCGCTCGCGCAGCGCGTCCGGCTGATCGAGTCGGTCATCGACGTGTACCGGGTGCCGTGGGTGCAGGACTGGCGCCTGGGCGACCTGGGCGGGGATCCGCCGCGCGAGACGGACGCGCTGGCCCGGCTGACGGGCGCGGCCACCCGGCGGACGCGCTGAACGCGCCGGGCGGGCGGAAGTTCCTTCCGTCCTCCGCCGTGGGGATCGCCGCCGCCGTACGGGAGGGGCGGCTGCGGGCCGTCGACGTGGTCGCCGACGCGCTGGACCGCATCCGGTGGGCCGACGGGACGCTGTGCGCGTTCGCCGAGGTGTGGGAGACGGAGGCGGCGGCGTGGGCGGCCGAGGTCGACGCGCGGGTCGCGGCGGGCGAACGGCCGCCGCTGGCCGGGGTGCCGATCGGGGTGAAGGGCCGGTACGGACTGCGCACGGCGGGCCCGTTGATCGCCGCCGGATGCGTGCCGGTGGGCGCGACGGCCGTGCCCGGGCCCGGAACCGCCTGGCAGACCTGGGGGCTCGGCGCCCACGGACGCACGGTGAACCCCTGGCGCGCCGACCGCACCCCGGGCGGCTCCTCGGCCGGTTCGGCGGCGGCGGTGGCGGCCGGCCTGGTCCCGATGGCGACCGGCAGCGACGGGGCCGGCTCGGTGCGCATCCCGGCGGCCTGGTGCGGAGTCGTCGGCCTGAAGTCCACGAACGGCCGCCTGCCCGCCCGCGACCGCACGGGCCTGGCGGCACCGGGAGTCCTCGCACGCCATCCCGCGGACGCGCGGGCGTGGTGGCGGGTGATGTCGGGGGCGGTGGGGGCCGTCGAGGTGGCAGAGAGCGGCGAGACGCGGGAGGTCGCGTGGACCGCGCAGGAGGTCGCCGGGGCGGCGTGGGAGATCGCGGGGGCGGTGAAGGAGGTCGCGGGGGCGGCGGCACCGGACGGCAGAGCGCAAGGAGCCACGGGGGCGGCGGTACAGGACGGCAGGGCACGAGGGGTCGCCGGGGCTGCGCGGGAGGACACGGCGGCGGGGCTCGCTCCGTCGGACCCGTCCGTTCCACCGGGGCCGCTCACGGTCGTCTTCTCGCCCGACCTCGGCTTCGCCGACACCGACCCCGAGCCGTCGGCCCTCGCCCGGGACGCCGTCGCGCGTCTCGTGGACGAGGGGGTCGTCCGGCTGCTGCGGCCCGGGGCGCCCGTCGTGCTGGAGGACCCGGCGCCCGCCTGGCTCGCGCTGCGCACGCCGGGCGCCGATCCCGGGCCGGTCCGGCGGGTGCGGGAGGTCAACGAGCGGCGGCTGGCCGAGGTCTTCGCGCGGGCCGATCTGCTGCTGACGCCGACGACCCCGAACGCCCCGCACGGTCACGACGGGCCGGGCGACCGCTACTCGACGGCTCTGACCTGGGCGTTCAACCTGAGCGGGCATCCGGCGGCGAGCATCCCGGCGGGGATCGGCGGCGACGGCTGCCCGGTCGGCCTCCAGGCGGTGGCGGCGCACGGCCGGGAGGAACTGCTGCTCACGTGGGCGGAGCGGGCCGTGCGGCGGGAGGGTGGCACAATTAGTTGCATGTACATATGATGCACAGGCGCGTTATTGTCGTACGCCGACCATCTGGGGGAACCATGAGCACCCGCCGTTTCCTGTTCGTGCTGGGCAGCGCCCGCGACGAGGGCAACACCGAGCTGCTGGCCCGCAGGGCCGCCGAACAGCTGCCGTCCGACGTCGAGCAGGAGTGGATCAGCCTGACCGAGCACCCGCTGCCCGACTTCGAGGACCTGCGCCACGACAGCGACCACGTCCGCCCCACCGAGGGCAATGTCGCGCTGCTGCTCGACGCCACCCTCGCGGCCACGGACATCGTGATCGCCTCGCCGCTGTACTGGTACACGCTCTCCGCGCAGTCCAAGCGCTATCTCGACCACTGGTCGGGCTGGCTGCGCACGCCCGGTCTCGACTTCAAGGCGACGCTCGCCGGACGCACCCTGTGGGGGGTGGCCGCGCTCGCCCACGAGGAGGACGTCGTGGCCGACCCGCTGGCCGGTGCGCTGAACAACTCGGCCGCGTACATGGGGATGCGGTTCGGCGGGGTGCTGCTCGGCAACGGCAGCAAGCCCGGGGACGTCCTGAAGGACACAGCGGCGCTGACCCGCGCGAAGACCTTCTTCGCACAGCAGGCACCGCTCGCGCGCTTCCCGTACGAGACCGAGTGACGGCCGCGCCTACGCGGTGATGTCCTTCGCCGTGAACCGCGCCCACGCCGCCGAGCCGAAGACGGCCACGTACAGCGCCTGGAGGCCTAGGTTGCGGCGCAGCTCCTCCCAGTAGACGGGGTCGCGCATCAGGTCGGCGAAGGACAGCCAGTAGTGGGAGAACAGGTAGGGCTGGATCGCGTGCAGCTGCGGGATCTGGTCGAGGATCTGCACGGTGGTCAGCAGCCCCACGGTCGTCGCCATCGCCGCGATCCCGCTGTTGGTGAGCGTGGAGACGAACAGTCCGAGCGCGGCCACGCCGAGCAGCGACGCGGCGACGACCAGGGCGATCAGCAGGGCTCTGAGGAGGCCGTCGGCGAAGCCGATGCGGGTGCCGGAGATGGTCGTGAGGTCGCCGAGCGGGAACAGCAGCGCGCCGACCGCGAGCGCCGACGCGGCGACGACCAGGGTGGCGAGCAGACAGAAGGCGGCCGTGGTGGCGTACTTGGCGAGCAGGAGGCGGGTGCGGCCGGCGGGGGCGACCAGGAGGTAGCGCAGGGTGCCCGCGTTCGCCTCGCCGGCGACCGCGTCACCCGCGACGACGCCGACGGCCATCGGCAGGAAGAACGGCAGTGTCGCCGCCAGCGCGGTGAACACCAGGAACAGGCCGTTGTTGGTGATCTGCGCCATGAAAGCGGGTCCGGCACCGCCGCCGCGTTGTCCGCCCGTCGTCCCGTCACCGGTCTCGATCCTGACGGCGATACCGATGAGCACCGGGACGGCGGCCAGCACGCCGAGCAGCGCGAGGGTGCGCCAGCGGCGGAGCGTGGTGACGAACTCGCTGCGGAAGAGACCGAGCGTCCACAGGGCGCCGGGCCGGCCGACGGCTTCGGCATGCGCCGGTGTGCCCGCGCCGGACCCGCCCCCGACGGCGGCCGTGCCCGACCCCTCCCCCGGGTGCGTCGTCCGGGCCCCGTCCCCGACGCCTGTCGTCCGGGCCCCGTCCCCGACGCCTGTCGTGCGGGCCCCGTCCCCGACGGCGGCCGTGCCGGACTCGTTCCCGGCGTCGGCCGGTGTGCCGGACCCGGTACGGCGCTCAGCCCGCGACATCGAAGCCCTCCCCCGTGAGTGCCACGAACGCGTCCTCCAGGGAGGCCCGCTGCACGCCGAAGCCGCGCACCCGGACGCCTTCCGTCACCAACGCGGCGTTGAGGTCCGCGAGTTCCAGGTCCGCGGGCTCGCCCGTGACCCGGTCCTCGGAGACGACGACGTCGCCGACCCCCCGTTCCTTCAGCACCCTGGCCGCGTCGGCCGGGTCCGGGGTCGTCACGACGAGCCGGCCGCGTGCCAGGGCCGCCAGGTCGGCCACCGCGCCCTGGGTGAGGAGGCGGCCCCGGGCCATCACCGCCGCGTGGGTGCAGACCTGCTCGATCTCGTCGAGGAGGTGGGAGGAGAGGAAGACGGTGGTGCCGTCCGCCGCGAGCTCCCGCACCAGGACGCGGATCTCCCGCATGCCCTGCGGGTCGAGGCCGTTGGTGGGCTCGTCGAGGACGAGCAGCCGGCGGGGCTGGAGGAGGGCGGCGGCGAGTCCCAGCCGCTGCTTCATGCCGAGCGAGTACGCCCTGGCCTTCTTGCCGGCCGCGGCCGTCAGGCCCACCCGCTCCAGCGCTGCCGCGACCCGGGTGCGCCGGGTGCGTGGATCGGCGGTCGGGTCGGCGGCGTCGTAGCGCAGGAGGTTGTCGCGGCCGGAGAGGTGGCCGTACAGGGCGGGGCCCTCGATCAGGGCGCCGACGTGCGGCAGGACGGCGCGGGCGGCGTGCGGCATGGGCCGTCCGAGGACCCGCGCCGTGCCGGAGGTGGGCTCGATGAGCCCCATCAGCATGCGGATGGTGGTGGTCTTGCCGGAGCCGTTGGGACCGAGGAACCCGAAGACGCTGCCCGCCGGGACGGCCAGGTCGAGGCCGTCCACGGCGAGCTGCCCGCCGCGGT
Organism: Streptomyces sp. NPDC030143; assembly: GCF_055573695.1. Lineage (NCBI taxonomy): Bacteria > Bacillati > Actinomycetota > Actinomycetes > Kitasatosporales > Streptomycetaceae > Streptomyces > Streptomyces sp. NPDC030143. The sequence goes on along the minus strand of NZ_JBVIAY010000021.1, from coordinate 141,274 downwards.
AGCGCTTGGTGAGGGCACGGGTGTGGATGACGCTGTCCAAGGGCTCCCCCGATCGTCGCACCCGCCGGACTCCCGGCAGGGTACTCAGGGCTCCGAACGAAAGGGGAGGCTGATCGGCCTCCCCTTTCGTGTGGAGCTCTTACCGCCCCGCGTCCGCCGCCTTCACCAGGGCGTCCTTGGTGACGGCGCCGACGTAGACCTTGCCGTCGTCGGTGATCAGGGCGTTGACCAGACGGGTGGAGAAGACGGTGCCGGAGCCGAACTTGCCGGTGACCTTGTCGCCCAGGGAGTCGAGGAAGCCGCCGAAGGCACCCGCGTCGGGGGCGCTCTCGGAGCCGGGCGCCCCGCCCCGGTCGCCGCTGTCGAAGGTGGCGATGGAGGTCCAGCCCTCGCCGAGGACGTTCAGCCCGTTCAGGTCCTCGGCCAGGTCCTCCTGGGAGGGGGCGCCGGAGTGCTCGGGCAGCTCCTCGGCGGCGCCGCGGTCGGCCTCCGTCACCTTCGCACCCTTGGGCGGGGTGAAGTCGAAGGTGGAGGCGGCCGGCCTGGCGAAGCTGACCTGGGTGAAACCGGCGTCCACGACGGCGGCGCCGCCGCTCGCCGGGGTCAGCGTGAACTTCAGCGGCAGGCCGGTCTCCGCGTCGACGGCGACACTGATCGCGCCGACGGTGGAGCCGGACTGCTTGGGCTTCACCACCAGCCGGTAGGCGTCGCGGCCGGCGACGTGCACGGTGCCGTCGACGGTCACCGAGGTCGTGCCGTCCACGGCCTTGAGGGCTTCCTCGGTGAGTTCCCTGGGCGTGGCGGGGACGGGTCCGTGGGCCTTGTCCTTCCCCTCCTCGACGGTGGAGTGGTGGACCTCGTTGGAGGCGCTGTCGTACCCCCACACGTCCTTGCCGTTGTGTATGACGCTGTACTCGGCGGCGTTCTCCAGCAGCGACAGCTTCTGCCTGTCGGGGCCGTCGGCGGCGACGCGCAGGGTGTGCGTGCCGGAGGCGAGTTCGGTGAGCTTGGCGGACGGGTCGGCGGAGGACCCCTCGCCCTCACCGGCGGCCCCGGAGAGCAGTGAGCTCTCCAGTCCGCCCAGGTCGGGCAGGCCCAGATCGGTGCTGATCTTCACCGTGCCGGACAGCTGCTGCACGTCCGAGGCGGCGATCTTCTCGATGAGCTGCTGTGCGGTGATCTTCGGCAGGTCGGGGTCGCCCGAGTCGGCGAGCGCCGGGACCAGCCCGATCGTCGCCGCCGCGACACCCGCCACGGTGACCGGGACGACGTACCGGGCGGCCCTGCGCCGCCCGACGCGCGGGTCGTCGGCCTCCCCGGCGTGCGTGCTGTCGTCGGTTGCGTTCGGTGCCATGTGTGCCTTACCTCCGTCGTCGGCGGCGGCTGATCCCCTCACGGGTGAACGTCGTGAACGTCCCCACCCCGAGCCGCCATTCTCACCCGAATCGGTGAGGAGTGGTGATTTCCCTGGTCTCCATCTGACCAAATCGGCCACCGCACTTCGTCAACCCAAGGGCTCAACTCGGCGTACGCCTGCGGTATGACACGGAGTGGGGGTAGGGCGGGAAGACCCGTAGGGGAGAGGCGACCGGGTCAGCCCGCCCGGTGGACCACCGCGTCGCAGAGTTCCAGCAGCGCCAGCTTCGCGTCGCACTCGCGCAGCGGCGCCAGCGCGGCCCGCGCCTCCTTGGCGTAGCGGATCGTGTCCGCGCGGGCCTGCTCCAGGGCCGGGTGGGCGCGGAGGGCGGCGAGGGCCTGCGCGTGCCGGGTGTCGTCGGTGAGGTCGGAGTCGAGCAGCTCGCACAGGGCGAGGTCCTCGGGCAGCGACAGCCGTGCCGCCCGCTCCCGCAGCCGGAGCACCGGCAGGGTGGGGATGCCCTCGCGCAGGTCCGTGCCGGGCGTCTTGCCCGACTCGTGGGAGTCGGAGGCGATGTCCAGGACGTCGTCGGCGAGCTGGAAGGCGACGCCGAGCCGCTCGCCGTACTGGGTGAGGACGTCCACGACGGTCTCGTCGGCGCCCGACATCATCGCGCCGAAGCGGCAGGACACCGCCACCAGCGATCCGGTCTTCCCCCCGAGCACGTCCAGGTAGTGGTCGACCGGGTCCCGACCGTCCTGCGGTCCGGCCGTCTCCAGGATCTGCCCGGTGACCAGCCGCTCGAACGCCCCCGCCTGGACGCGGACCGCCTCGGGCCCGAGGTCGGCGAGGATGTGGGAGGCGCGCGCGAAGAGGAAGTCGCCGGTCAGCACGGCCACCGAGTTGCCCCAGCGGATGTTCGCGCTGGGCACGCCGCGCCGTACGGTCGCCTCGTCCATCACGTCGTCGTGGTACAGCGTCGCGAGGTGGGTCAGCTCCACCACCACCGCCGACGGCACCACGCCGGGCGCGTACGGGTCCCCGAACTGCGCCGCGAGCATCACGAGCAGCGGCCGGAAACGCTTCCCGCCCGCCCGCACCAGGTGCTGGGCGGCTTCCGTGATGAACGGAACCTCACTCTTGGTGGCCTCGAGCAAGCCTTCCTCGACAGCCGCCAATCCGGCCTGGACATCGGCTTCCAGAGCCTGGTCCCGCACGCTCAGCCCGAACGGCCCGACGACGGTCACGAGGGGTCTCCTGTCTGCTGGTGTCTACTGGCGACTACACGGTTTGTCGATAGGTCGCTGCCATCACTCGAGTCAGCGTATCCGGTCACGTTTCGATCACCGATAAGCCCCCACGTCCCCCGGGCCCGACTTCCCTCGACCGCGAGGAGCCGCGATCAGCCCGGGCGGTATCACATCACGACCGTTATGTTTCTGATCACCCGATACGAACGGATGCTTGTCGACCGACCGGACGGCATGCCGCATGTCCCGCACCGAGGCCGAGGCCGCCTCCGCGGGGAGGACCCCCCGCCCGGAGGTTTCCCACCCCCGGCGCGCGAGCCGCTCCCCACCCGACACCTGCCCGCGCGGCAGCGCGCCATGTCACCCGCCCGGAGCACACCACCCCACGACACCGTCCGGGACACCGACACCCCACGACACCGTCCGGGAAAACCGGCACGCCGCGCCCTGTCCGCACGCCGGTGCTCCGCCCCCCTCCCCGCCGGCGGCCATACCGACGCTCCGTGCCCTTCGGGACGCCGGCACCCGTGCCCTTCGGGACGCCGGCACACCCCTGCCCCCGCGGACGCCGACGCTCGTGACACTCGCCCGCAGCGCAGCGCGCCGCCTCCCCGCCCGAGACGCTCGGCCCCCTCCACCCGGGGACAGACGCTCGGCCCCCTCCGCCCGGACGCCCACGCGCGGCGCCGCCCCGCCCGGACTCCGGCATCAGGCGCCCCCGCGTCCGGCGCCGGCACCCGAGCCCCCCATCGCCCGCAGACCGGCATTCCGCAACCCCGCCACGCGCGCCCCCGCCGCCCGGGGCGCCGCACACCGCACCGCATGCCCGGCCGACGCCCTGCGGCGGGTCCGCCTTCCCTCCTCCAGCTACCGCCATCAAAAAGGGACTTGAGGCTAATGCCCGATTCACCCCTCTTGTGGACGTGGGTGAGTTGGCTCACTTCACCACCGCCCGGCGCGTCGCACCGGAAGTCGTAATTCCACTTTCACTGCAAGCCAGTTGCTTGTTGCCTGACGCAAAGGATCAAGCACCCCATAGGCCTCAGACCAAGGTCAAAAGGGGTTTTCTATGAATCCGGTACTTGTTCCGGACATGTGCTCTCGCATACGTTCCCGGCCTGTCGGGCGGACGCCGAATCCTGCCGCCGCCCTTCCTCACCTTCGACGAACACTCGCGCACGGCAGGAGCGGGGGACCCAGGCAGGACGCCGGACCGTACGTCACGCACGCACCGGACCGGCTCGGGGTGAAGTCGCGTCGCCGTACCCCACGGCGACCGACCGGGCACCTCCCGCCCGAACCCGACAGCTCACCTCGCAGGCGCCGGAGAGGAACCTCGTCATGCCCGCTGCCGCTCAACCCCGCCGCCCCCGCCTCACCCGTGCCGTCGCCGTCGTCTGTGCCGGCGCCGCCGTGCTCGCCCTGCCGCTCGTCGGCGCGACCAGCGCCTCCGCCGCCACGACGTCGTCCACCACGATCGCCGGGTACCCCAACAACCTCGACGGCTGGATCCGCGAGTCGCTCGCGATCATGGCCGAGCGGGGCATTCCGGGCAGCTACGACGGCATCTACCGCAACATCATGCGCGAGTCGTCCGGCAACCCGAACGCCATCAACCTCTGGGACTCCAACGCGGCCGCCGGCACCCCCTCCAAGGGGCTGCTCCAGGTCATCGACCCGACCTTCGCCGCGTACCACGTGCCCGGCACCCTGTACGACCCGTACGACCCGGTCGCCAACATCACCGCGGCCTGCAACTACGCGGCGGACCGGTACGGCTCGATCGACAACGTGTTCGGGGCGTACTGACCGGGCCCCCGGCTCCCCCCGACCCCCTCCCGGCTCCCCTCAGGACCGCCCCCGGCCCCTAGGGGAAGAGGCGCTCGAGGACGACGGCCACGCCGTCGTCCTCGTTCGACGCCGTCACCTCGTCGGCCACCGACTTGAGTTCGGGGTGGGCGTTGTCCATCGCCACGCCGCGTGCCGCCCAGTCGAACATCGGGATGTCGTTGGGCATGTCCCCGAAGGCGATCGTGTCCTCGGGCCTCAGCCCCAGGTGGTCGGCGGCCAGCGCCAGGCCCGTCGCCTTGGTGACGCCGCACGGCTGGAGCTCCACCGTGCCCGGCCCCGACATGGTGACGGTCGCGAGCGAGCCGACCACCGAGCGGGCCGTCGCCGCCAACTCGTCGTCCGACAGGGTCGGATGGCGCAGCAGCACCTTGCTGATCGGCGCGCACCACAGGTCGTCGCGGGAGGCGACGCGCAGCGCCGGCAGCGTCGGGTGCGGCATCCGGTAGCCCGGCTCGATGAGGGTCAGCCCGTCGACGCCGTCCTGGTCGACGGCCGCGTACACCTGGCCGACCTCCGCCTCGATCTTGCCGAGGGCCGTCCACGCCAGCTCCCGGTCCAGGGTGACCGACCACAGCAGGCGGTCCCGGCCGGCGTCGTACAGCTGCGCTCCCTGGCCGCACACCGCGAGTCCCCTGCTGTGCAGGGCGTCCAGAAGCGGCCGTACCCGGGGGGCCGGGCGGCCCGTCACCACCAGATGACGTGCGCCGGCGGCCGTCACCCGCGCGAGCGCGGCGAGCGACCGGTCGGAGAAGGTGTCGTCGCCGCGGAGCAGCGTTCCGTCCAGGTCGGTGGCGATGAGGGAGTACGCGGAGCGCGCGGCGTGTGCGAGGGGTGCGGCCATGATCAGAGAATACGGATCCCGGACCCCATCAACTCACCGGTGAATTCGGCGCGGAGAGAAACGGCTTTCTGGCACAACGTCGGGTACCGACCGGTTAAAGGCCTCTGCACCGGTTGGCAACAAGATGCTCCGCTACCTACCGCCCGACCTGCCCGGGCGGTACCGTCCAAGAGTCCAGGGGGGACTTGATCGGGGGGTCAGGTTGAGCAGTGGACGTATTCGTGTGCTGAGGCCCGAGGAACTCGGCGAGGGGGAGAGGGAGCGGTGGCGGGCGCTGCGTGCCGCGTCGGCCGTCGCGCGCAACCCGTTCATGGAACCGGAGTTCACCGCCGCCGTGGGTCGCGTCCGGTCGCGCGCGCGGGTGGCGGTGGTGTACGAGGGGCGCGAGCCGGCCGGCTTCCTGCCCCATGAGCGCGGACCGCTCGGCGGGGGCCAGGCCCTCGCGTACGGAGTCTCCGACGCGCAGGGTGCCGTCCTGAGTCCGGGGCTCGGGCTGAACGCGGACGAACTGATGCGCGCGTGCTCCCTGTCGAGCTTCGCCTTCGACACCATGCGGGCCGACCAAGGACTGTTCACCGCGCACGCGGCGGCGGAGTACGCCTCCTATGTCATCGACGTGGAGAAGGGCTACGAGACGTACGAGTCGGTGCTGCGGGCGCAGTCGCCGAAGTTCCTGAAGACGACGCTCGCCAAGGAGCGCCGGCTCGGCCGTCAGGTGGGGCCGACGCGGTTCGTGTTCGACGAGCGCGACCCGGCCGCGCTGCGCACGCTCAGGACGTGGAAGTCCGCCCAGTACCGCAGGACCGGCCGCCGGGACCGGTTCGCGCAGGAGTGGATCTCCCGGCTCGTGGACGTGCTCGCCGCGACGCGCGCCCCGGAGTGCTCCGGCACGCTGTCCGTCCTCTACGCCGGTGAGCAGCCGATCGCCGCGCACTTCGGGCTGCGCTCGTCGACCGTCCTGGCCTGCTGGTTCCCGGCCTACGACCCGGAGTTCGCGAAGTACTCGCCCGGCCTGGTGCTGCACCTGCGGATGGCCGAGGCGGCCGCCGGCGCGGGCGTCGGGCTGCTCGACCTGGGGCGCGGCGCGGCCGAGTACAAGGACTCGCTGAAGACGGGTGAGGTGCCCGTCTACGAGGGGGCGTGGACGCGCCCGGGGGCGGGCGCCGCGCTCTCCTGGCTCAGCCGTGAGCCGTCCCGCCGCGCACACCACTTCGTGCGCGGCCGGCCGAGGCTCGCGGCGGCGGCCGCACGGATTCTGCGGAGCGCGGGCCGGCTGCGCCGGTCATGAGGCTCGCGTCGGTCATGACGGCATGTCACGAGGGGGGTTCATGACGGGGTTCATGACGGGGTTCACGGCGAGGTTCACGCCGCGCGTGCCGCGGGTGCGGCGGGAGATCGAGGAGTTCCTGGCGATCGAACCGGTCCAGGTCGCCGAACTGGATCTGACGCCGCACGGGGACGGCGGTGTGCTGCGGCCCGGTCCCGGCAGCCCGCCCGTCACGCACGGCCCGGTGTTCTTGCTGGTCAGAAGGGCCGGACGGCCCGTGGGCACGCTGCTCGGACGGGTGCCGGAGGGCGCGGACCCGAGGACGGTCCTCACCGCACTGGCCGAGCGGCGCCATCCCCCCGGGGAGCGGACGCCGGGTCCGGCGGGGGCCTCCGTGCCGTCGGCCACCGTCGTCGTCGCCACCCGTGAGCGCGCCGACCGGCTCGCCCACGCGCTCGACTCGCTCCTCGCCCAGGACCACACGGACTTCGAGATCGTCGTCGTCGACAACGCGCCGCTGACGAACGCGACCCGGGAGCTGGTCGAGCACAAGTACGGCGAGCGCGTGCGGTACGTGACGGAGCCAGTCCCCGGGCTCGCCGTCGCGCACAACAGGGGTGTCGGGGCCGCGCACGGCGAGGTGGTCGCCTTCACCGACGACGACGTGGTCGCCGACCCCCGCTGGCTCACCGAACTCACCGCGCCCTTCGCCGCCGACCCCGGCCTCGGCTGCGCCACCGGCCTGATCCTTCCCGCCCGGCTGCGTACACCCGCCCAGGTGCTGCTGGAGAGCCATGGCGGCTTCGCGAAGGGCTTCACGGCCCGGACGTACGACCCGCGGCACCCGCCCGCCGACGAGCCGCTGTTCCCGTTCACGGCGGGCCGGTTCGGCTCCGGGGCCAACATGGCGTTCCGCGCCGATGTCCTGCGCGCGGTCGGCGGTTTCGACCCGGCGACGGGCGCGGGGACACCCGCCCGCGGCGGGGACGACCTGTACGGCTTCGTCCGCGTCCTCGTGGAGGGCCACCGCCTGCACTACACCCCGCAGGCCCTGGTCTGGCACCACCACCGGGAGACCTGGCGGGACCTGGAGACCCAGGCCCACGGGTACGGCGCCGGCCTCACCGCCTACCTCACGGCGATCCTCGTCGACCGGCCCGCGCTGCTGCCGGCGTTCCTGGCCCGTCTGCCGCGCGGCCTCGCGCACGCCCGCGCCCTGACGGCGACCCGGGAGGCGCGGGAGGCGGACACGCGGGCGGCGGGCGTGGACGGCGGGAGCGCGCCGGGCGGGCACGACGAGCGCGGCCACCCCTGGCCACGGCGGCTGGCGCGTTTGCAGCGCCGGGGAATGCTGTACGGGCCCGTGGGCCATCTGCGGGCCCGACGGGCGCTGCGGGCGGCCGTCGCGGGCGGCGCGGACGGGCACCTGCCGCCGAGGGGGACCGGATGAGAGACACGGGCGGGCACCCGACGCCGAGCGGGGACCGGATGAGAGGCACGGACGGGCACCCGACGCCGAGCGGGGACCGGATGAGAGGCACGGACGGCGGCACGCGGCGGGGCGGGATTCCGGTCTTCCTCTATCACGCCGTGATGGAGGACCCGCCCGACTGGATCGCGGAGTTCACCGTCACCCCGAAGGAGTTCGCCGCGCACCTCGACGCCGTCGTCGACAGCGGCCGTACGCCCGTCACGGTGGGCGCGCTCGCCGACCATCTCGCCGGGCGGGCGCCGCTGCCCGCCCGGCCGGTGCTGCTGACCTTCGACGACGGTTTCGCCGACCTGCCGGGACCGACCGCCGAGGCGCTGGCGCAGCGCGGACTGGTCGCCACCGCCTACCTCACCACCGGGGCCATCGCCCCGGGCGGCCGCAGCCTGCTGCCCCCCGCCCCGATGATGACCCTGGCGCAGGCGCCGGGGCTGGAGCAGTACGGCATGGAGGTCGGCAGCCACACCGTCACGCACGCCCAGCTCGACACGCTGCCGCGGCGCGATCTCGCGCACGAACTGCGTCGGTCGCGGGCGGTGCTGGAGGACACCCTCGGTCACGGCGTGCGACACCTCGCCTACCCGCACGGCTACAACAGCGGCCGGGTGCGCCGGATGGCCGCCGCCGCCGGCTACGAGACGGCGACCGCCGTGCGGCACGCGCTCAGTTCGGACCGGGACGAGCGCTACCGCATCGCCCGGCTCATCGTGCGGCGCGGCCACACCGTGGCCGACGTCGAGGGCTGGCTGGCGGGGGGCGGCGCGCGGATCGCGCCGTACCGGGACGGGCCGAAGACGGTCGGATGGCGGTGGTACCGCAGGGCCCGCGCCGTGGTGCGCGGGCCGGTGTTCGCGGGCTGAGGGGTCCTTGCACCAGGAGCGCCTGATCAGGCCGCGTCGTCCGGTGCCGTGCATCGCACGGCACCGGCAAGCCCTTGTAGTGGAGTCACCAGGGCTTTCCGGCAACGCGGCGAGGTGCGGTACCGGGCCGCGCGGCCCGGGCGGGCACAGTGCAAGGAGCCCTGAGCCCTCGGGCGGAGCCTCGTGCTGCGCCTTCCCGGCCCTTTGTCGCCCCTTCTCTTCGGAGTGCTTGGAGCTCCGAACTCCAAGCACTCCCGAGCTCTCAGCCCAGGGGCTGGTTGAGGTACGGGTCGGAGACCGCCTTGCGCAGGGCGGCCCAGGCGCGGTCGCCCGCCACCGCGAGATCACAGTGCGGCCCCGGGTCCCGGTGGTTCCACTGGAGTGCGGCCCTGACGCCGGTCAGGTCCTTCAGGACCGCCGGGATCTGCGTGTACCACTCGGCCTGGCGGGCCGGCCGCGTCGGGTCGTCCGCGGTGCCGAACTCGGAGAGCATCAGCGGTTTGTCGTCGGAGATGTTCTCGCGGATCCAACGGTGGGTGGCCCGCTGGGTCTGCGCGAACGACTGCCACCCCGCCCGGTGGCACCGGTAGTAGTTGTACTGGTTGTAGGCGACCCAGTCGACGTAGTCGTCGCCGGGGTACATCCGCTGCATCAGGCCGGCGTGCTCCAGGTAGCCCGTGGTGATCCAGGTCCACACCACGTTGGTGACGCCCAGCCGGCGGAACCGGTCGTGGAGGTGCCGGTACGCCCGGACGTACTCCTCCGGGGTGCCGTTGGCCGGCGTGCGGGTGTCCATCTCCAGGTCGAAGGAGAGGAAGACCTTCTTCCCGTACCGCTTGACGCGCTCCGCCTGGACGTCGACGACGGACGCGTCCAGTTCGCCTGCGGCGATCTGCCTCCAGGTGGGCTGCTGCGCCGTCGTACCGCCCCACCACTTGCTCTCCCAGGACAGCAGCAGCAACCGGTCGTCGTCGGCGACGCGGCGCTCCTGCTCGGTGAGCAACTGCCCTTCCAGGCGCTCCCCCTCGACGAGGGACATGTCGTGGTACGTGTAGACGATGTCGAGCTTGCGGCCGATCCGCTTCTCGTAGGCGCGGACCTTCTCCTCCAGGTTGTCCTTGGTGTGCGGCACGAAGGCGCCGAACCAGGCCCCGCAGGGCGGCTCGAGCAGCGGTGTCGGGGCGCACTTCCCGCCCCGGGCGGAGGGGCGGGAGCCGGTGACGTGCCCGTCGTCCGGGCCGTGGGTGACGTCCCGCAGGAGACAGGCGGCGGTCAGGACGCCGCACAGGACGGTGACGAGGAGTAGGGGAGGGACGAAACGGGGGCGGCGGGGACGCCGGTGCCGGTGCGCCCGGCGGGTGTCGAAGAGGTGCGACCTCACGAAGCAGTACCCTTCCCGGTCCTCGGTGGGGAGGCGCGCAGCCGCGGGCAGCACGCGGCGACCGTGGTCAGCAGCGTGAGCGTGAGCAGGACGCGCTGCGCGCTGAAGGCGTGCGTGGCGATGAACACCGTCGCGGCGAGCAGCACGACGGCCATGCTCACCAGGACGATCAGCATCAGCCGTTCCAGCAGGTCGGAGTGGCGTTCGAAGGACACGTCCCGGCCTTCGACGGGTCCGGCGGCCGGGCCCGCGGCCAGCGCGGGCGCGCAGATTCTGAGCAGGGCGGCGCCCGGCCCGGTCACCAGGAAGGCGGCCGTCGCCGCGCCGCGCAGCGCGGAGCCGTCCGGCAGCGCGAGGGCGGACAGGGCGAGCCAGCCGCCGAACGGGGGCAGCATCCGCACCACGAGTTCCTGCGGGGTCACCGGGTCGCCTCCTTCAGCACGTACGCCGACCCGGCGCCGTTCCCCGCCACCCGCTGGAACAGCGGTGACGCGGCGACGGATCTCTCGATCCGGGCCAACTGGCCCTTCCTCAGCAGCCCGTTCATCTCCGAGTTCGCGAACTGGCCGCGGGTGAACAGCAGATAGGCCCGGCCCGGCGGCTCCACGGCGGACATGTCCCGGGCGAGGGTGGCCGCCGGGTCGCGCACGATCAGGTCGACGTGGTCGCGGGCGTCGTCGAGGAACCAGTAGTGGTCCACCCTCCAGTACTCGTCGAACGCGAGGGGGTAGTTGCGGTCGGCCGCCACGACGAGGGAACCGTCGGGCGCCTGCTCGATCACCTGCCGGACGAGGTCCACCTCGGCCTGCGGGAAGTAGCTGATGCGGTCCTTGCCGGAGTAGCTGGGCACGAACGCGAGGGTGAGGGCGAGCAGGGCGAACGGCGGCAGCCAGAGGTGGCGGCGGCGTTCGGCCCCGGGGCCCGTGCCCGTCCGGCCCGCCTTCTCCAGCGCGGTCAGTGTGCGCACCTGGGGCCGCAGGGCCGCCGCGGCGAAAAAGGCGGCGCCGGGCAGCGTGAACATCAGCACCCGGAAGATCATCTCGCTGCCGTAGCTGCTCGCCGCGAGCATCGGCAGCGGGGCGGCGGCGAGCAGCAGCAGCGGCATCGCGCGGTGGCGCAGCACCGGTTGACGCAGTACGCCCACGACCGCGAGCAGCAGCACCGACGCCGACAGCAGCCGTGCCACCCAGGACGTGGCCACCGCGCCCGTGCCGGTGGGGGTGGCGCCGTAGCCGGTGGAGACGTTGCCGCCGATGTCGCCGATCGAGCGGACCATCTCCGGCATGGCCGCCGACAGGAACGGCAGCGCGGCCGTCAGACACCAGGCCAGGAAGATCACTGCGGTGGTGATCAGCGGCACCGTGTCGCGGTGGCTGCGGGTGAGGAGCAGGGCGGCGAGCGAGACGACCAGCATGCCCGGGGTGAGCTGGTGCGAGATGACGACGGCCATGACCAGCAGGACCAGCACGACCGTCCACACGGCCCGGCGCCGCGGTTCGCCGCCGCCCGGGGAGCGGGCGTAGCGGCGCAGCACGACGGCCAGCACACCGAGGTGCAGGACGAAGGCGACGGACTGCGGCGAGAAGTAGTCCTGGCCCACCCAGTCGGCGACGCAGAAGAGCCACACCCCGGTCCAGATCAGCCGCCGGTCCTCGGTGAACGTGCGGTAGATCAGCAGCAGCGGGAGCAGCAGCAGCAGGCTGGAGACCAGCGGCCACCAGGCCATGTACTGCGCGGCGGAGTCCACGCCGAACAGCCGCACCAGCACCGCCTGCGCGGCGAAGAAGCCCGGCCACTGGTCGTAGACCGCCAGGTCGCCGAGCACGTCCTCGCCCTGGAGCCGGCCCGCGGTCAGCAGGTGGTCGACGACCGCGTCGTGCTTCCACGCCCACGCGTACAGGGGCGTCGGGTACAGCACCGCCGGTGTGGCGCGCTCCATCACCAGCAGGGCCACGACGTACGCCGGCGCCCAGACGGGATGGCGGCGCGGGCCGCGCAGCGCGGCCCAGAAACCGGCGGTGAGCAGCGCGAGGCCGGCCCAGAACGTGGGGTGCAGCGCGGTGACCAGGCCGAAGTCACCGAGGTCGGAGACGTCGGTGTGCGTCACCGCCCAGCCCCACAGGGCGAGCGCGACGAGCAGCGCGGGGGCCGGGTGCACGGCGGCGTACCACCAGGGCCGCCCGGGCGGCAGGTCGGAGAGATCGCTCACGGGCTCCCCACCTGCCGGGGCGGGCGCCTCCGGGACGGTCGTGACGGCGGGAGCGGGTTCCGGGCCCGGCACGGGCTCCGGTTGCGGTCTCTCCCGCGGACTGGTTGGCGGACGCACGACGGTTCCCCCCTGGCGTTCGGCTCTGAGCCTGAATCGTTCGTCAGTCGTCGGACGGGTCTGGGTTTCGTGCGCCGGACACGGGGTTCGGCGACGGGTGCGGCACCGGCGGGCGGTCCGCGGGATCCTCGGGCGGCTCGGCGCGGTGGACCGACAGGAGCAGGAGCAGCAGGGACAGCACGGCGAGCGACGGCAGCGCGACCGGCGCGAGCGCCTCCCTCCCCGCCCAGCCCCCGACGGCGACGAGATAGACGACCCCCCAACGGGCCGCCCAGGGCAGGCGGGGGGCACGGGGGCGGTCGTCGGAACGGCGGTCGTCGGAACGGCGGTGGTCGCGGGGGCCCTCGCCGCGCTCGCCGAAGCGGTCGCCGTGGCCGTCCTCGTCGCGGTCGCCGAAGCGGTCGCCGTGGCCGTCCTCGTCGCGGTCGCCGACGTGGGTCAGCAGCAGCCACAGGGGGACGAGGCACAGCAGCAGGCAGACCGGCGGCGCCCAGCGCAGCAGCGGCTCGGGCCCGGGCAGGCCGAGGGTCTGCGCGAAGAAGTCGGCCGTCCGGGTGTGGAACGTCCCGCCCAGCGCCCGGGGTTCCCGGCCGAGGGCGACGGGCACCGAGTACAGGGCGAGCGCGACGACGGCCAGGGCGGTGGCCGGCAGCCGCGCGTCGTGCCGCGCGCACAGCGTCACGGCGGCGACGAACAGCACCAGCAGCAGGCCACCGGCGACCAGCGCCGGGCCGGGCAGCGCACCGAGCATCCCGCGCCCGCTCAGCGGACCGGCGAGGCGTCCCGTGACCTGCCCGCCGAGCCACGGCAGGTCGCGCAGCGCCGCCCAGAAGACGACGGCGCACAGGCCGAGCAGGCTCCACAGGCCGGCCCGCAGCCAGCGCTGTCCGCGTCGCGACCAGATCCCGTTCCCCTCGTGGTCCGGCTCCGGCGTGCCCGGCGCCCCCGGTGCGGCGCCCTCCGCGGCCGGGCTCTTGTTGGCGGGCCGGACGATCACCGCCAGCGTGTCCGCCGCCAGGGCTTCACGCTCGTACGCGGGGCGCCCTATGAACAGCGCGACGGTGTCCGCGTCGGACACCCCGCGCTCGTCCGCCGCCCGGCGCGCCCAGCTCGTGCCGTACCCGGCGGTGGCGTTCAGCCGGGCCGCGCGGGCGCCGGGGGCGTCGGGGGCGGGTGCGGTGCCGGTGGCCGGGGCGTCGGCGACGGACCGGCCGTCGGCGTCGGCGGACCGGTCGTCGGCGTCGGCGGACCGGCCGTCGTCCCCGCCGTGCTTCTCGGGGCCTGTGGAGCCCGGTGCGGCGGTCGGCGGCGGAGCCGGGGCGGAGGCGAGGGTTCCGGCGTCCCGGCGCAGCGCGGCGCGCAGCCCGACGACCGAGACGACCGCGATCAGCGACATGCTCAGCAGGACCGCCCAGCCGGCACCGGCGATGCCGGCCGGGGTGAACAGGAGGGCCGCGCTGCCCAGCACCAGCGTGCACATGGCGCCCTGGAGCGCGGCGAGCACCCCCGTGCGCCCCTGAACGCGCAGCACCCCGATGTACAGCTCCACCACGACCCGGGGCAGCGCGCCCGCGGCCAGCAACCGCAGCACGGTGGTGCCGTGCTCGGCGTAGTCCGGGCTGAACGGCATGAGGATCTGCGGCGCGAACAGCACCAGCACCAGCACCACCGGCACGAGCAGCAGGACCATGCGGCGCAGCGCCCCGCGGACGCCGTCGGCGAGGTGGCGCGGATCGTGCGAGGCGTGCGCGGTGAGCGATGAGGCCATGTTGATGGCCATGAACTCCATCGTGCCGCCGACGGTGTACGCCACGTAGAAGTAGCCGTTCTCGGCGGCGCTGAAGCGGACCGCGACCATCACCGGCAGCAGGTTGATCATCGCCAGGCTGAACAGCGCGCCCAGCGAGTCGCCGGCGAGGAACCGGCCCATCTCGCGCAGCCGGGGCGGCTCCAGGTCGCGGTCGGCGGTGGCCTGACGCGGGATCAGCCGGCGGAAGATCAGCCAGCCGAGCGGCAGCGTCGAGAAGGCGATGGCGACCGCCCAGGACACGAAGATGCCGAGGACCGGCAGCGCCGTGGCGAAGACGACCAGCAGGATCAGCTTGCCCACCGAGAACACCGCGTTGCCCACCGGCACCCAGCCGGACCTGCGCAGTCCGGTCAGCACCCCGTCCTGGAGCGTGAGCAGCGCCCAGGCCACGCACGCGACGACGAACGCCGCTCCCGCCGCCGGCGTGCCCAGCGGCGCGTACGAGGCCCCCCACAGGTCGAGCGTGAGCAGGAAGACGAACGCCGCGATCGCCACGACCACCGAACTCGCCGCGTACGTCCGCCACACCAGCGAGCCCGTCGCCCGTCCCGCGCGCGGGACGAAGCGGACGACGGCGCCGATCATCGTCGTCGCCGTGATGCTGGCGAGCAGCCGCATCGCGGCGATCGCCGCGGAGCCCTGGCCGACGGCCTCCTCCGAGTAGTAGCGGGCGGCGACGAGCCAGAACCCCAGGCCGAGCACGGCGGAGACGCCGGTGCTGAGCATGAGGAAGTAGGCGTTCCTGAAGAGGGAGTCCGCGCCGCGCCCGGCGTCGGCCGCTCGCTCCCCGCCGTGCCCGCCGTCGGCCGCCCTCCCCCCGTCGTGCCCCCCGTCGGCCGGCCCGCCCGCGAGGGGCGGCGTGCCGGGCGGTCCGCCCGGCTCACGCACCTTGACGCCCGTGCGCCCGCGGTCCCGGGTCGCGGCGTCGCTCGCCGTCCGGGCGGCAATCTCCTCGGCGGCGGTCCGGTCCTCGGCCTGTGTCCCGGCCCGTGTGTCAGCCACGTGTCGGCTCCAGCCCTCCCGGTGCTCCCCGTCCCGTCGGCGTCCCGGCCGGCCGCACGCCGGAGTCCCGCAGCACCTCGACGACCCGCCGGGCCCGCAGGGGGTCCACCGGCAGCGCGTGCCGCGCGAACCAGCGGGCCCCGGCCGGATCGGGCGAGGGGTCGGTGAAGGGGGCGCCCGCGTAGTCGTCCAGGGGTGGGTCGTAGAGGTACCCGACGACGATGCCGCGCCGGGCGAGGGCCGCGGCGGCGGCGTCCCGGTCGGCGACGAACAACGGCACACGGAACAGGGGTTGGACGGCCCCTTCCCCCGTCGCGGCCGCCGTCGGCCGCCTCCCGCCGGGTCTCCCCCACGGTGTCGACAGCAACAGTTCGGTGCCCGCCCGGCAGGCGTCCAGCACCTCGTCCAGGTGGTCGAGCCGGCGTCCGATGCGCGCCAGCCGCGGCCGTCCGGACCGCAACCGGTAGTCGTGCAGGTCGACACGGATCCAGGAGTCGTGCGCGGTGAGGTCCGGTGCCGCGTCGACCGCCCGCGCCAGTTCCTGCGCACGCAACGGCATCCGGATCCCCTCGCGTTCCGTCAGCCCGAGCAGCCGCATCGTGGCCCACGCGGCACGCCGCAGCCGCAGGCCGCGCACCGCCGCCTCCGCGTACGGGCGGACGGCGAAGGCGAGTTCGGCCGTGGCCCGGCCCGGCAGCAGCAGGTCCTCGCAGGTCTGTCGCAGGACCTCGCGCAGCCCCGGATCCGCGCAGGACAGGAAGCCTCCGGCCTTGGCCCCGACGTGCTTGGACAGACTGAAGACGGAGGCGTCGCCCCAGGCCCCGACCGGGCGGCCGCCGACCGTGCTGCCGATGGCGTGCGCCCCGTCCTCGAACAGCGGGATGCCCAGCGCGTCACACCTGTCGCGCAGGCGCGGCGCGTCATCCGGATTGCCGTACAGGTTGGTCGTCAGCACCCCGGACAGCGAGCCCCACACCTCGTCGGGCACGGCGTCGACGTCGATCGACGCGTCCAGCGGGTTCAACGGCGCCTGCACCGGTCTGAGTCCGGCCGCGAGCACCACGAAGAAGATCACGTCGTCGTTGACCGGCGACATCAACACCCGTCCGCCGGGCGGGCACCAGTGGCGCAAGGCCACGTACAGCCCGAACCGGCACGACGGCACGTACACGCATTCCCGGCCGAGTCTGCCGCGCATGGTCTCTTCGAGCCGTCCCGGCCTGTCCGGCCGTTTCAGCCGCTCCGACCGTGAGCCATGCCGCGCCGACCCGAGGCCGGCCTCCCCAATGGCCATCCGCCCCCCAGGTGTGCCATGGGAACGCCCCCTCCCCGAGGCCTTCCGGCACCCGCCCAGAGTCTCCCCTTTCGCACCGCTCCGTCAAGATTGCGGGTCCGCCTGTGGACAACCGGCCGTACACGAACGGACGCGGAGCGCTGCGAGCCGGGCCGTCCCGGCCGTCACCTCCCGCGTCACCCCCGTCGCGCTGCGGTGTCCCTCGTCCGGGGTCGGCCGTAACGTGTCACCCACATGGCGAGCAGGAAAGCGAGGCAGCACCCGATGCCCCCCTTCGACCTCCCCGAGGGCGACCCCTTCGGCCCGCACAACCTTCCGTACGGCGTCTTCTCCCGGCACGGCTCCGCGCAGCGGAGCGTCGGCGTCCGTCTCGGCGACCACGTCCTGGACGCGGGCGCGGCGGCCCGGGCCCTCGGCTCCCCGCACGCCTCCCTGCTCACCCGGCCGAGCCTCGACCCGCTGCTGGCGGCGGGCCGTCCGGTGTGGTCGCGGGTCCGTGCGGAGCTGACCTCGTGGGTGACCGACCCCGCTCACCGCGAGACGCTGACCCCGCTCCTGCACCCCCTGTCCTCGGTGACCCTGCACCTCCCGTTCGAGGTCGCCGACTACGTCGACTTCTACGCCTCCGAGCACCACGCCCGCAACGCCGGCGCCATCTTCCGCCCGGACGCCGCGGACACCCTGCTGCCGAACTGGAAGCACCTGCCCATCGGCTACCACGGCCGGGCCGGCACGGTCGTCGTCTCCGGCACGGACGTCGTCCGCCCGTCCGGGCAGCGCAAGGCCCCCGCCGACCCCGCCCCCGTGTTCGGCCCCTCGGCGCGGCTCGACATCGAGGCGGAGGTCGGCTTCGTGGTCGGGGTGCCGTCGCAGCGGGGCAGGCCGGTGGCGCTCACCGACTTCCGTGAGCACGTCTTCGGGCTGTGCCTGCTCAACGACTGGTCGGCCCGCGACATCCAGGCCTGGGAGTACGTCCCTCTCGGCCCGTTCCTCGGCAAGTCGTTCGCCACCTCGGTGTCGGCGTGGATCACCCCGCTGGAGGCGCTGGAGCAGGCACGGGTCTCGCCTCCCGAGCGCACCCACCCCCTGCTGCCCTACCTGGACGACACCGCGGCCGAGCCCGGCGGCTACGACCTGCGGATCTCCGTCGCCGTCAACGGTCACGTCGTCTCCGAACCCCCGTTCTCCACCATGTACTGGACGGCCGCCCAGCAACTCGCCCACCTGACGGTCAACGGCGCCTCCCTGCGCACCGGCGACCTGTACGGCTCGGGCACGGTCAGCGGCCCGGCCGAACACCAGCGCGGCTCCCTGCTGGAACTGACCTGGAACGGCCGCGACCCGCTGGACCTCCCCGACGGCAAGCGGACCTACCTGGAGGACGGGGACGTGGTGACCCTGTCGGCCTGGGCACCGGGCCCGGACGGCGTGCGGCTGGGCCTGGGCGAGGTGACGGGTCGCGTGGTCGCGGGCTGACCGCACGGGGCGAGAACGGAGGGACACGCGATCGCGGGCTGACCGGACCAGGTGTGACGGTGCCTGAGGGGTCCTTGCACTGTGAGCGCCTGATCAGGCCGCGTGGTCCGGTGCCGTGCATCGCACGGCTCCGGAGCGTCCTTGTAGCGGAGCTACCAGGGCTTTCCGGCAACGCGGCGAGGTGCGGTGCCGGAGAGTCCTTGTAGCGGAGCCACCAGCACTTTCCGGCAACGCGGCGAGGTGCGGTGCCAGGCCGCGCGGCCCAGGCGGGCACAGTGCGAGGACCCCTGAGAAGAGGTGCGGTGCCAGGCCGCGCGGCCCAGGCGGGCACAGTGCAAGGACCCCTGAGAAGAGGTGCGGCGCCCGACACGCGTGCCCGCGGTGGGCCGCGCCCGCCACGCGTGCCTGAGACCGGCCGAGCCCGGAAACGCGTACCCGAGACGGGCCGAGGCCGAAACGCGTACCGCGGCAGGCCGCTGTCGGACGAACGCGCGCAGTGGGCTGACTCCCGCCGTGCCCGCCGTCATACTGGCGGCGGGCACGGTCCGAAGGCCGGGCCTCCGGCACGCACTCCCGGAGCACGGCCGCCTCGACCGTCCGCGTCGCCAGGCGCGTTCTCCGACCCGCTCGCCCCCGTTCTCGCCGCCCAGGATCCGGAGCCCCTGGAATGACCTTCTGTCTGCTCCTGCTGAGCGTCGTCGCCCTGACGGCCTCCGTACCGGCCCCGCGTGCGCTGACCCGGGCGGCCTGGCCCGAGCGGGAGCCGGTGGTCGCGCTGTGGGTGTGGCAGTGCCTGGTCGCCACGGTTCTGCTGTGCTGTCTGACGGCCATGGTCCTGGGCGCGGCCGCCGTCTTCCACACCGTCCGCGCGCAGGTCTTCGCCCCCGCCCCGCCCGGGGTGACCGAGGCGTACGACCTGTCCGCCGCGCCCGTGTGGTCGAGCGCCCTGACCCTGCTGCTGGCGTGCGGGGCGGCCTGGACCACCGCCATGCTGGTCCGTGAACTCGTCGAGGTGCGCAGGCGTCGCGGCCTGACCCGTGCGCACCTGCGGGAACGCGCCCCCGACCTGCCCGCGGGCCTGCCCTCCGCACGGGGCCCGCTGCTCGTGCTGGAGGACGACTACCCGGACGCCTGGTGGATGCCCGGCAACCCGCCCCAGCTGATCGTGACGACCGGCGCGCTGCACCGCCTCACCTCCCTCCAGCTCGACGCCGTCCTCACCCATGAACGCGGTCACGCCCGCGCCCACCACGACTGGCTGCTGCACCTGTCGACGGCCCTCGCGACCGGTTTCCCGCGCGTCCCGCTGTTCGCCCACTTCTGCGACCAGACCCACCGCCTGGTCGAACTCGCCGCCGACGACACCGCGTCCCGCCGCTGCGGCCACCTGACGACGGCGCTGGCCCTGATCGAGCTGAACCAGCACCGAGGTGTCCTGTCCTGCGCCTCCAGCCACCGCCTCCTGGGCGAACGCGTGGACCGTCTCCTCCAGCCGCCCCCGCGGCTGCTCCCCCGGCACCGCGCGCTGACGACGACGGTGGCGGCGCTGGTGCCCCTGCTGCCGCTGCTGATCACGTTCGCCCCGGGGCTGACGGCCCTGAACTGAGTCCGGCACGGGGCCGACGGCCCTTTGCCGAGGCCCGCACGGGGCCGACGGCCCTGAGCCGAGGCCGGCGCGGGTGGCGGATCTTTCCGCTCGTTCGTCGAAAAGTGCAGGTCAGGCGAGTCTCTGACGCTTCGAAGACTGGCGCAACACTTCCGCAACACCACTATCCCTACCGGATAGGTATGGTCCGTCCCATGCCGCCCAGCGACCGCATCCGAGACCACGCCGGCCAGGGCGCGACCACCGTCGCCGCCCACCGCGCGCGTCGCCGGCTGCGCGCGGACCAGGCCCGCCAGCTCGCCGACCTGCTCCGCCGCCAGCTCCTCACCGGAGGCTTCCCGGCCGGCACGCTGCCCCACGAGTCGACCCTCGCCACCGACTACCGCGCCTCCCGCAACACCGTCCGCCAGGCCCTGGACCTGCTGCGGTCGGAGGGCCTGGTGGAACGCCTGCCCGGCGTCGGCACGGTGGTCGTGGCGGAGAAGTACCCGCACGGTCTCGACCGGCTGATGGGCCTCGCGGAAACCCTGCGCGAACACGGCCGCGTCACCAACGAGGTCCGCACGATGGGCCCCGTCCCCGCACCGGCGCCGGTGGCCGACCGCCTCCACCTCCAGACCGGCGCCGACGTCCTCTACATCGAACGCCTGCGCCGCCTCAACGGTCTCCCCCTCTCCCTCGACCTCACCTACGTCCCGCTCGACATCGGCACCGCCCTGCTCGGCGCCGACCTGGAGAACACCGACGTCTTCCGCCTCCTGGAGGCCGCCGCGGGCCAGCCGCTCGGCCACGCCGAGATCACCCTGGAGGCCGTGAACGCGGACGCCAACTCCGCCGCCGTACTGGAAGCCCCGCGCGGGGCCGCCGTCCTCATGCTGGAACGTCTCACGCACCTCGCCGACGGCCGCCCGGTCGACCTGGAGTTCATCCGCTTCCGCGGCGACCGCATCTCGATGAGCGGCCTGCTGCACCGGACCCTCTGACCACCCCGCTCACCCCGCCTGCCCACCTCCCGGAGACAGCCATGCCTTTGGTGCCCCAGCGAGCCGACGTGCCCGTGACCATCGACGAGTCGAAGTGCATCGACGGCTGCACCCTCTGCGTGGACATGTGTCCGCTGGACTCCCTCGCCATCGACGAGAGCAACGGCAAGGCGTACATGCACGTCGACGAGTGCTGGTACTGCGGCCCGTGCGCGGCCCGCTGTCCCACCGGAGCCGTCACGGTCAACATGCCCTATCTGCTCCGCTGAGAGGCCCCACCACCCATGAAACGCACGGCAGTCTCCCTCGTCACGGCCGTTTCGCTGCTCCCCCTGTCCGCCTGCGGCGGCAGCGCGGAGGCGGGCAGCGGCGCCACGGTCACCGTCACCGTCGGCTACCAGTCCAAGACCATCAACACCGTCACCGCCGGAACCCTGCTGCGCTCCCTCGGCTACTTCGAGCAGCAGTTGAACGCGCTCGGCGACGGCACCACCTACAAGGTGAACTGGCAGGACTACGCCACCGGCGCGCCCATCACCGCCCAGATGACCGCGGGGAAGATCGACATCGGGTCCATGGGCGACTTCCCGCTCCTCATCAACGCGGCCCGCGGCCGGCAGCTCGGCACACCCACCCACCTGGTCTCCGTCACCGGCTACAACCTGCGCGGCGGGCTCAACACCATCGTCACCGCACCCGACTCCGAGCTCACCTCCCTGAAGGACCTCCGGGGCAAGAAGGTCTCCACGAGCGTGGGATCCGCCGCCGACGGCACCCTCGTACGGGCCCTCCGACGCGCGGGCATCGACCCGGACAAGGGCATCGAGAAGCTCAACCAGCAGCCCGCCGTCGGCGCGTCGGCCCTCACCTCGGGGAACGCGGACGCGCTCTCGCAGTTCGTCGCCTGGCCCGGCCTGCTCGCCTTCCAGGGCAAGGCCAAGGCCCTGTACGACGGCGCCGAGCTGAACCTCCCCACCTTCCACGGCGTCACCGCCCGCGAGGCCTTCGCGAAGAAGCGCCCCGCCGTGCTGGAGGCCTTCCTGAAGGCGCAGGCGCAGGCCACCGACTACCTCAACGCCCACCCCGTGGCCGCCGCCGAGAAGGTGGCGCAGGCCACCGGGCTGCCGGCCGAGGTCGTCTACCTCTACAACGGCGCCCACGGCATCTCCACCTTCGACCCGTCCGTCAAGCCGCAGCTCGTCTCGGCGCTCAAGCAGGACGTGTCGATCCTGAAGGCCGCGAAGCTGACCGGGGACATCGACGTGGACTCCTTCGTCGACGACCAGTACGTCAAGAAGGCCCTCGGATCCGCGTACGGCGAGCGGCTGACCGCCACGCCCGCCCCCGCCTCGGGCGAGGTGTGGACGAAGGGCGCCACCGCGACCCGCCCCTTCACCTCACCCACCGAGCTGCTGCGGTACGTGGCCGCACACCGCGACGACGTCCGCGCCGCCTACGTGCCCGACGCCACCACCGGCACGCTCTGGTTCGCCGACCGGGCGATCTGGGTGGCCGACGGCACCGCACTGCTGCCCTTCGTCGCCCCGGCGACCGCGCGGGCCTACGTCGGCGCCCACGGCGGTGCGCGCGTCGTCCCGTACGCCGAGGCCCTGGAGCGTGCCGCATGACGCGGACCGCTCCGCGCGCCGGCCGCTACGCGCTGCGCCTGCTGTCCCTGGCCGCCGCCCTCGGCCTGTGGCAGCTGCTGACCGGCCTGGACGTCGACCTGTGGCTGCGCTTCTCGCAGTTCCCCACGGTCACCGACGTGGCCCACGCCTTCGCCGACCGGGTCACCGGCGGCGACTACTGGACCGACCTCACCGACAGCCTCACCCGTATCCTCACCGGGTTCCTGCTGGCCGCCGTCCTGGGCGTGGCCACGGGCGTGCTCGTGGCGCGCTCGCGGCTCGCCGAGGACCTGCTCGGCCCGGTGCTGGAAGTGCTCCGCCCCATCCCGGCGATCGCCCTGGTCCCCGTCGCGATCCTGCTGTTCCCCTCCAACGAGCAGGGCATCGTCTTCATCACCTGCGCCGCCGCCTTCTTCCCCGTCCTGGTCTCCACCCGGCACGCGGTCCGCGCGCTCACCCCCGTCTGGGAGGAGGCCGTACGGACCATGGGCGGCGGCCGGTGGCGGATCCTCTTCTCGGTCGTCCTGCCGGGCGCGCTGCCCGGCATCTTCGGCGGCCTGTCCGTCGGCATCGGCGTGTCGTGGATCTGCGTGATCTCCGCCGAGATGATCTCCGGCCAGTACGGCGTCGGCTACCGCACCTGGCAGGACTACACGGTCGTCGACTACCCCGGCGTGTTCGTCGGCATGGTCACCATCGGCGTCCTCGGCTGGCTCACCTCCACCGCCGTGGAGGTCCTCGGCCGCCGCCTCACCCGCTGGCTGCCCCGCACCTCGTACGTCCCCGGGGCGCGGCCACGCCCCGCCCGGGTCACCGCACCCGCGTCGCCCGCCCCCGACGCCGTCCGTACCGGCGCCGAGCCCGAGGAGGCCCGCGATGAGCACCTCGTCTGAGACGAAGACCGCCCTCCCCGCACCGGTGGGGGGCACCCGGCTCGCCCTGCGCGCCGCCACGCTCGGCCGCCCCGACGCCCCCGCCCTCGCCGACGTCGACCTGGACGTCGCACCCGGCGAGATCCTCACCGTCGTCGGCCCCTCCGGCTGCGGCAAGTCGACCCTCCTGCGCACGCTGGCGGGCCTCCTCGCCCCGCTCGCCGGGGAGATCACCCAGGACGGCCGTCCGCTGACGGGGCCCTCCGCCGAACGCGCGCTGGTCTTCCAGGAGGACGCCCTCCTGCCCTGGCGCACCCTGCGCGCCAACGTCGAACTCCCCCTCGCCGTCCAGGGCCTGCCCCGCGCCGAACGCAGGACGCAGGCACAGAGCTGGCTCGACCGCGTCGGACTCGCCAACCTGGCACGGCAGTTGCCCCACCGGGTGTCCGGCGGGCAGCGCCAGCGCGCCCAACTGGCGCGCGCCCTCGCCGGCCGCCCCCGCGCCGTCCTCATGGACGAACCGTTCGGCGCGCTCGACGCGCAGACCCGCGCGGGCATGCAGGACCTCCTGGTGAAGGTGCTGCACGGCACCGGCGCGACCGTCGTCTTCGTCACCCACGACGTGGACGAGGCCCTCTTCCTCGGCGACCGCGTCGCCGTGCTCGGCGCGGGCGGCCTCACCTCCGTCCGGGACGTCCCCCGCCCGCGCGAGCGCACGGCCCGCGACGACCCCGCGCGCGTGGCCCTGCGGCGCGACGTCCTCACCTCCCTCGGTTCGTGAAAGGCACTCCGGTGGCCACCCCCGTGAACACCCTTCGGCAGATCCCCCCGCTCGCCGAGGCGCAGGAGCTGACCTGCGACGTCCTCGTCATCGGCGGCGGCACCGCCGGCACCATGGCGGCCCTGACCGCCGCCGAGAACGGCGCGAACGTCCTGCTGCTGGAAAAGGCGCACGTCCGTCACTCCGGCGCCCTCGCCATGGGCATGGACGGCGTCAACAACGCGGTCGTCCCCGGCCGTGCCGAGCCCGACGACTACGTCGCCGAGATCACCCGCGCCAACGACGGCATCGTCGACCAGTCCACCGTCCGCCAGACCGCGACCCGCGGCTTCGCCATGGTGCAGCGCCTGGAGTCGTACGGCGTGAAGTTCGAGAAGGACGAGCACGGCGAGTACGCGGTCCGCCAGGTCCACCGCTCCGGCTCCTACGTCCTGCCGATGCCGGAGGGCAAGGACGTCAAGAAGGTCCTGTACCGGCAGCTGAGGCGGCGGGAGATGCGGGAGAGGATCCGCATCGAGAACCGGGTGATGCCGGTGCGCGTGCTGACGTCCGCCGAGGACGGGAGCGCCGTGGGGGCGGCGGGCTTCAACACCCGCACGGGACAGTTCGTCACCGTCCGCGCGGGCGCCGTGATCCTCGCGACCGGGGCCTGCGGCCGGCTCGGACTGCCCGCTTCCGGCTACCTCTACGGCACCTACGAGAACCCCACCAACGCCGGCGACGGCTACGCCATGGCCTACCACGCGGGCGCCGAGCTCACCGGTATCGAGTGCTTCCAGATCAACCCGCTGATCAAGGACTACAACGGGCCCGCCTGCGCGTACGTCGCCAACCCCTTCGGCGGCTACCAGGTCAACCGGCACGGCGAGCGCTTCGTCGACTCCGACTACTGGTCCGGCCAGATGATGGCCGAGTTCGCCGCGGAGGTCGCGAGCGACCGGGGCCCGGTGTACCTGAAGCTGAGTCATCTCCCGGAAGAGTCGGTCTCCGCCCTCGAGTCGATCCTGCACTCCACCGAGCGGCCCACCCGCGGCACCTTCCACTCCGGACGCGGCCACGACTACCGCACCCACGACGTCGAGATGCACATCTCCGAGATCGGCCTGTGCGGCGGCCACTCCGCGTCGGGCGTCCGCGTCGACGACCACGCCCGCACGACCGTCCCGCGCCTGTACGCCGCCGGAGACCTGGCCTGCGTCCCGCACAACTACATGATCGGCGCGTTCGTCTACGGCGACCTGGCGGGCGCGGACGCCTCCCGGTACCGCCCCTACGACGGCCCGTTGCCGGCCGACCAGCTCCGCGAGGCGCACGAGCTGATCTACCGCCCGCTGCGCAACCCGGACGGCCCGCCGCAGACCCAGGTCGAGTACAAGCTGCGCCGCTTCGTGAACGACTACGTGGCACCGCCGAAGTCCGGCGCCCGCCTGTCCCTGGCACTGGAGGCGTTCGAGCGGATGCACGCGGACATCGCCGCGATGGGCGCCCGCACCCCGCACGAGCTGATGCGCTGCGCCGAGGTGAGCTTCATCCGCGACTGCGCGGAGATGGCCGCGCGCGCCTCCCTGGCCCGCACGGAATCCCGCTGGGGCCTCTACCACGACCGCCTCGACCACCCCCGTCGCGACGACGCCTCCTGGTTCCACCACCTCGATCTGCACAAGTCCCCCTCCGGTGCGATGGAGTTCACGGCCCGTCCCGTGGCTCCCTATCTGGTTCCGGTCGACGAGTTCACCCCGGTCGGCGGCCCCTCCCGGTATCTGGGCGAGGTCCGTGCCGAGGACGTGGCCACGGCCGGCCCGCGCGAGGTGGCGCCGGTGGCGTCCCGCCCCGAGGGCAGCGCAGACGAGCACGGCGCCCTCGGCACGGACACCGCTCCCCCGGTTCCCCCCGCGCCCGGATCACCGGCCCTGCCATGGGCAGAACCGCACCCGGAGCAGGCCTCCCCGCGTCTCCTCGCCCTCGTCGCCCTCGCCGAGGAACAGCCCGACCTCGACGCCCTGCGCCCCTATCTGACCGACCCCGCGCCCGCCGTCCGCCGCGAGGCCGTCACCGTCCTCACGGAGACCGTGCCGCCGGGCACCGGGCCCGCGCTGGCCGCGGCACTGGGCGACACGGCCGTCGAGGTGCGGGCCGCCGCCGCGGCCTCCCTGCGCGAACTGGTCGAGACCCTGCCGCCCGAACCCGCCCTGCGCGACGGCCTGGCCGCCGCCCTGGCCGTGCCCGACCCCGTCGTCCGCGCCGCCGCTCTGGACGTCCTGCGCGCCCTGCGTCTCGGGGACGCCGAGCTGTTCGCCGGTTCTCTCGCCGACACCGACATCGGCGTCCGGATCGAGGCCGTGCGCGCCCTCGTCTCGGTCGACGCCGCCGACGCACTGGCCCACGCGGCCGCCGCCGAGCCGTCCCGCGAGGTCCGTGTCACGATCGCCAAGGCCCTGGCCACGGTGGCCGCCGGACGCCTGGACGGCGACTCCTCCACCGCCCTGGACACCACCCCGGTCACCGGCCGCTCACCCGCCTTCCTCCGTACGGTCCTCGCCTCCCTGTCCTCCCTCACCACCGACCCCGACGCCCTGGTCCGCGGCGCCGCTTACGGTGCGCTGGGCACCACCGGCTGCCCGGCCACCCTCACCGACCGCGCCGTGGCCGCCCTGGACGACCCGGCCTGGCAGGTCCGCGCCGGCGCCGCCACCGCCCTGTCCGCCGCCGAACCCGACCCGGCCGTCCCGGCCCTCGCCAGGGCCCTGGCCGACCCCAACGCGGACGTCCGCAAGGCCGCCGTCCTGGCCCTGACCCGGCACCGCGCCACCGACGGGGCTCGGGCCGCCCTCGCCACGGCCACGACGGACACGGACGCCGACGTCAGGGCGTACGCGGCACGAGCCCTCTGAGAGCTCCGGACAAAAGGGGATGCCGATCAGCTCGCGGCGTCCGGTGCGTGCGATCGCAAGGCGCCGAAAGCACCTCGTAGCGGCACTACCAGGGGCGTTCGGCAACGCGGCGAGCGTGCGTGCCGGGCGTCGCGAGCCGGGCTCCCCTCTTGTTCGGAGCTCTGACAGCCCGCCCCGGCCCAGGCGGACGCCGACCGACGTCGTAGCCGTCCTAGGCCCCGCGCGGTTTGCGCTATATCCAGTCGGGCTCCGGCTCGGTCTCCCAGCCGTCCCAGTCGTCCGGGCCGTCCGGGCCGTCCGGGCCCACTGGAGCGGGCCGAGCCGAGGCGGATGCGGACGCGGGAGCCGAGACGGAGGCGGGAGCGGAGGCGGAGGCGGGAGCGGGAGCGGAGGCGGAGGCGGGAGCGGAGGCGGAGGCGGGAGCGGAGGCGGAGGCGGTCGCCGGCTCCGGCTCCGGCTCCGGCTCCGGTGTCCCGCCCAGCGACGCCAGTACCCCGATCACGCCCTCCCCGTACGTCGCCAGCTTCTTCTCGCCGACGCCGCCGATGCCGCCGAGCTGCTGCACCGACGTCGGCCAGACCGTGACGATCTCCCGCAGGGTGGCGTCGTGGAAGATGACGTACGCCGGGACGCCCTGCTCACGCGCCTGTTCGGCACGCCAGGCCCGCAGGGCCTCGAAGGCAGGCAGCAGTTCCTCGGACAGCTCGGCCGCGGCGGCCTTGGACCTGCCCCTGCCGGAGGACGAGCCCGACGCCTTCGCCGTCACCGGCTTCTTCGGCTCCTTGCGCAGCGGCACCTCCCGCTCGCGCCGCAGCACCGCCCCGCTGGCCTCCGTCAGCACCAGCGTGCCGTAGTCGCCCTCGACCGCGAGCAGCCCCTGCGCGAGCAACTGCCGTACGACGCCTCGCCACTCACCCTCGGTGAGCTCCTCGCCGATGCCGAACACCGACAGCTGGTCGTGGTCGAACTGGATCACCTTGGCCGTGCGCTTGCCCATCAGGATGTCGACGATCTGCACCGCGCCGAACTTCTGCCCGCGTTCCCGCTGGAGTCTGACGATAGTGGACAGCACCTTCTGCGCCGCGATCGTGCCGTCCCAGGTCTCGGGCGGGGCGAGGCAGGTGTCGCAGTTGCCGCAGCCCGCCGGGTCCGGATCCTGCCCGAAGTAGGCGAGGAGCTGCCCCCGTCGGCAGCGGGCCGTCTCGCACAGTGCCAGCATCGAGTCCAGATGCGCCGCCGCCCGTCGGCGGAACACCTCGTCACCCTCACCGGACTGGATCAGCTTGCGCTGCTGGATGACGTCGTTGAGGCCGTATGCCATCCAGGCCGTCGACGGCAGGCCGTCCCGCCCGGCGCGGCCGGTCTCCTGGTAGTAGCCCTCGATCGACTTGGGCAGGTCGAGGTGGGCGACGAAGCGCACGTCCGGCTTGTCGATGCCCATGCCGAAGGCGATGGTCGCCACCACGACCAGCCCCTCCTCGCGCAGGAACCGCGATTGGTGCGCCGCGCGCGTGCCCGCGTCCAGACCGGCGTGGTACGGCACCGCCTCGACGCCGTTGCGCGAGAGGAACTCGGCCGTCTTCTCGACGGAGTTCCTGGAGAGGCAGTAGACGATTCCCGCGTCGCCCGCGTGTTCCTCGCGCAGGAAACCCAGCAGCTGCTTCTTGGGGTCGGCTTTCGGCACGATGCGGTACTGGATGTTGGGCCGGTCGAAGCTGGCCACGAAGTGCCGCGCCGTCGGCATGTTCAGCCGCTGGGTGATCTCCTGGTGCGTGGCGTGCGTGGCCGTCGCCGTCAGGGCGATCCGCGGGACGTCCGGCCAGCGCTCGCCGAGCAGGGACAGGGTCAGGTAGTCGGGGCGGAAGTCGTGGCCCCACTGGGACACACAGTGGGCCTCGTCGATCGCGAAGACCGCGATCTTGCCGCGCGAGAGCAGGTCCAGGGCGGAGTCCATGCGCAGCCGCTCCGGCGCGAGGTAGAGCAGGTCCAGCTCGCCGGCCAGGAACTCCGCCTCGACCACGCGCCGCTCGTCGAAGTCCTGCGTCGAGTTCATGAACCCGGCGCGCACACCGAGCGCACGCAGCGCGTCCACCTGGTCCTGCATCAGCGCGATCAGCGGGGAGACGACCACGCCCGTACCCGGCCTGACCAGGGCCGGGATCTGGTAGCACAGCGACTTGCCGCCACCGGTCGGCATGAGGACGACCGCGTCCCCACCGGCCACCACGTGCTCGATGACGGCTTCCTGCTCGCCCCGGAAGGCCTCGTATCCGAACACCCGGTGCAGCGTGGCCAGCGCCTCGCTCTCCGTACCCGGCATCCCGGTGGTTCCTGGCATCTCGATGATCCCGCCCGTCCCGCCCATCGTCTGGTCCCCCGTACGTCGTCCCTCGACCACTGCCTCCACGATAGGGGTCAGGACTGACATCGCCGGAGTTGTCCACAGACCCGATCCGGTCACGCTCCGTGTCCACCGCTCGTGACCCGTCACCCTCGGCTCACCATCGGCCGCCCGCCGCCCGCCCTCGGACCCCGCCCCCGTCACGCGTCCCGCCGCCCACCCCGTGGCCCGTCCGCCCCCGCCGCTCGTCCTCATGCCGCCCCCGCCGCTCGTCCTCATGCCGCCCCGCACCGCTCACGCCATCCCTCCCCCGCGCGCACCTCCTCGTCCAAGGCCGCCGCCGTCGGGGGTGAGGCCGGCCGACGGCAACGGGCCCCGGCTCCCACTCGGGGAACCGGGGCCCGTCACACGACACCGCGGGTCAGCGCACGAACACCCCCGCCTGTCCCGCCAGGTCCAGGAAGTACTGCGGCGCCACACCCAGCACCAGCGTGACCGCCACGCCGACGCCGATCGCCGTCATGGTCAGGGGCGACGGAACCGCCACCGTCGGGCCCTCGGGCCGCGGCTCGCTGAAGAACATCAGCACGATCACGCGGATGTAGAAGAACGCCGCGATGGCCGACGAGATCACACCGACCACGACCAGCGGTGCCGCACCGCCTTCAGCCGCCGCCTTGAAGACGGCGAACTTCCCCGCGAACCCGGAGGTCAGGGGGATGCCGGCGAAGGCGAGGAGGAACACCGCGAACACGGCCGCCACCAGCGGCGAACGACGCCCGAGCCCCGCCCACTTGGACAGGTGGGTGGCCTCGCCGCCGGCGTCCCGTACGAGCGTGACCACGGCGAACGCGCCGATCGTCACGAACGAGTAGGCCGCCAGGTAGAAGAGCACGGACGAGACGCCGTCGGGCGTGGTCGCGATGACACCCGCGAGGATGAATCCGGCGTGCGCGATGGACGAGTACGCCAGCAGCCGCTTGATGTCGGTCTGGGTGATCGCGACGATCGCGCCGCCCAGCATGGTGACGATCGCGACACCCCACATGACCGGCCGCCAGTCCCAGCGCAGGCCGGGCAGGACGACGTACAGGACGCGCAGCAGCGCACCGAAGGCGGCGACCTTGGTCGCGGCGGCCATGAAGCCGGTGACCGGGGTGGGGGCGCCCTGGTAGACGTCCGGCGTCCACATGTGGAACGGCACGGCGCCCACCTTGAACAGCAGACCCATGACGATCATCGCGGCGCCGATGAGCAGCAGCGCGTCGTTGCCCATGGTGTCCGCGAGCGCCGGGTTCACGCTGGTGACCGTGCCGTCGACGACCTGCGCGATCGTCGCGTACGACACCGAGCCGGCGTAGCCGTAGAGCAGGGCGATGCCGAACAGGGTGAACGCGGACGCGAACGCGCCGAGCAGGAAGTACTTGACCGCGGCCTCCTGCGACATGAGCCGCTTGCGGCGGGCCAGCGCGCACAGCAGGTACAGCGGCAGCGAGAAGACTTCCAGGGCGATGAACAGGGTCAGCAGGTCGTTGGCCGAGGGGAAGACCAGCATGCCCGCGACGGCGAACAGCAGCAGCGGGAAGACCTCGGTGGTGGTGAAGCCTGCCTTGACGGCCTCCTTCTCGCTGTCGCTGCCCGGCACGGAGGCGGCCTGGGCGGCGAAGGAGTCGACGCGGTTGCCGTGCGTCACCGGGTCGAGCCGGCGTTCGGCGAAGGTGAACAGGCCGACCAGGGCGGCCAGCAGGATGGTGCCCTGGAGGAACAGGGCCGGTCCGTCGACGGCGATCGCGCCCATCGCCGCGATGCGGGCCTTGGTGGTGCCGTACCCGTCGGCGGCCAGCGCGACGACCGCGGCGAACGCCGCCGCCAGCGCCACGACGGCCACGAAGAACTGGGCGTGGTAGCGGTACTTTCGCGGCACGAAGGCCTCGACCATGATCCCGACGATCGCCGCGCCGACGACGATCAGGGTGGGCGACAGTTGCGCGTATTCGATCTTCGGCGCGTCGATCTTCGCGATCGGGTCGGCCGCGGTTGTCCACAGGCTGTGGACGGCTGCTGTGCTCACTTGGCCGCCTCCACCTCGGGCTGAGGGTCTTTCTGCTGTACGTCGGACAAGGTCTGCTTGACCGCCGGGTCGATGACGTCCGTGACCGGCTTCGGGTAGACGCCCAGGAAGATCAGCAGCACGATCAGCGGGGCGACGACGACGAGCTCCCGCACCCTCAGGTCCGGCATCGCGGAGACCTCCGGCTTCACCGGGCCGGTCATCGTCCGCTGGTAGAGGACGAGGGTGTAGAGCGCGGCGAGGACGATGCCGAAGGTGGCGATGATCCCGATCACCGGATAGCGCGAGAACGTGCCGGCCAGGACCAGGAACTCGCTCACGAACGGCGCCAGTCCCGGCAGCGACAGCGTCGCGAGGCCGCCGATCAGGAACGTGCCGGCGAGCACCGGGGCGACCTTCTGCACCCCGCCGTAGTCGGCGATGAGCCGCGAGCCGCGCCGCGAGATGAGGAAGCCGGCGACCAGCATCAGCGCGGCCGTCGAGATCCCGTGGTTGACCATGTAGAGCGTGGCGCCGGACTGGCCCTGGCTGGTCATCGCGAAGATGCCCAGGATGATGAACCCGAAGTGCGAGATCGACGCGTACGCCACCAGCCGCTTGATGTCCCGCTGTCCGACGGCGAGCAGGGCGCCGTAGATGATGCTGATCACGGCGAGGACGAGGATGGCGGGCGTCGCCCACTTCGACGCCTCCGGGAAGAGCTGGAGGCAGAAGCGGAGCATCGCGAAGGTGCCGACCTTGTCGACGACCGCCGTGATGAGCACGGCGACCGGGGCGGTGGACTCCTGCATGGCGTTCGGCAGCCAGGTGTGCAGCGGCCACAGCGGCGCCTTCACCGCGAACGCGAAGAAAAAGCCCAGGAAGAGCCAGCGTTCGGTGTCGGTCGCCATGTCGAGCGAGCCGTTGGCGCGGGCCTCGGCGATCTCCGTCAGCGAGAAGTTCCCGGCGACCACGTACAGCCCGATCACCGCGGCCAGCATGATCAGCCCGCCGACCAGGTTGTAGAGCAGGAACTTCACGGCCGCGTACGACCGTTGCGTGGACGCCGCCTTTTCGCCGTGCTCGTGGGCGCGGTCCCCGAAGCCACCGATGAGGAAGTACATCGGGATGAGCATGGCTTCGAAGAAGATGTAGAAGAGGAAGACGTCGGTGGCCTCGAAGGAGAGGATCACCATCGCCTCGACCGCGAGGATCAGCGCGAAGAAGCCCTGGGTGGGCCGCCAGCGCTTGCTGCCCGTCTCCAGCGGATCGGCGTCGTTCCAGCCGGCGAGGATGATGAACGGGATCAGCAGCGCGGTGAGCGCGATGAGCGCCACCGCGATGCCGTCCACGCCCAGCTCGTAGCGGACGCCGAAGTCGGCGATCCACGCGTGCGACTCGGTGAGTTGGTAGCGGTCGCCGCCCGGGTCGAAGCGGACCAGGACGGCGATCGCCAGGGCGAGCGTGGCGAGTGAGAACAGCAGCGCCAGTGACTTGGCGGCGTTGCGCCGCGCGGCCGGGACGGCGGCCGTGGCGATCGCCCCGATCGCCGGGAGCGCCGCCGTCGCTGTCAGCAGAGGAAAGGACATCGGTATCAGACCGCCCTCATCAGCAGGGTCGCGGCGATGAGGACCGCCGCACCGCCGAACATCGAGACCGCGTAGGAGCGCGCGAAGCCGTTCTGCAGCTTGCGCATGCGCCCGGAGAGGCCGCCGACCGAGGCCGCCGTGCCGTTGACGACGCCGTCGACCAGGGTGTGGTCGACGTAGACCAGGGACCTGGTGAGGTGCTCGCCGCCGCGGACCAGGACGACGTGGTTGAAGTCGTCCTGGAGCAGGTCGCGGCGGGCGGCCCGGGTGAGCAGCGACCCGCGCGGGGCGACGACCGGGACCGGGCGGCGGCCGTACTGGGCGTAGGCGAGCGCGACGCCGAGGAGCATCACGGCCACCGTGGACAGTGTGACCGTCAGCGCGCTGATCGGCGGGTGTCCGTGGTCGTGGCCGGTGACAGGCTCCAGCCAGTGCACGAAGCGGTCGCCGATGCTGAAGAAGGCACCGCCGAAGACCGAACCGACGGCCAGCACGATCATCGGGATCGTCATGACCCGGGGCGACTCGTGCGGGTGCGGCTCGGCGTGCTCGCCGTGCTGCTCCGCGGCCGGTTCGACGCTCGGCTCGGCCGGGGACGGGGTTCGGGCGTGACGCCAGCGCTCCTCGCCGAAGAACGTCATCAGCATCACGCGCGTCATGTAGTAGGCGGTGACGGCCGCGCCCAGCAGTGCGCAGCCGCCGAGGATCCAGCCCTCGGTGCCGCCCTTGGCGAAGGCCGCCTCGATGATCTTGTCCTTGGAGAAGAAGCCGGACAGGCCGGGGAAGCCGATGATCGCGAGGTAGCCGAGACCGAAGGTGACGAAGGTGACCGGCATGTACTTGCGGAGGCCGCCGTACCTGCGCATGTCGACCTCGTCGTTCATGCCGTGCATGACCGAGCCGGCGCCGAGGAACAGGCCGGCCTTGAAGAAGCCGTGCGTCACCAGGTGCATGATCGCGAAGACGTAGCCGATGGGGCCGAGGCCGGCGGCGAGGACCATGTAGCCGATCTGCGACATGGTCGAGCCGGCCAGTGCCTTCTTGATGTCGTCCTTCGCGCAACCGACGATCGCACCGAACAGGAGCGTGACGGCGCCGACGATCGTGACGACGAGCTGCGCGTCGGGGGCCGCGTTGAAGATCGCTCCGGAGCGGACGATGAGGTAGACGCCGGCGGTCACCATGGTCGCCGCGTGGATGAGGGCGGAGACCGGGGTCGGGCCCTCCATCGCGTCCCCGAGCCAGGACTGCAGCGGCACCTGGGCGGACTTGCCGCAGGCGGCGAGCAGCAGCATCAGCGCGATGGCGGTGAGCTGGCCCTCGGTGGCGTCTCCGGCGAGGCCCGCCTCCTCGTGCGTGCCCAGCAGCGGGCCGAAGGCGAAGGTGCCGAAGGTGGTGAACATCAGCATGATGGCGATCGACAGGCCCACGTCGCCGACGCGGTTGACCAGGAAGGCCTTCTTCGCGGCGGTGGCGGCGCTGGGCTTGTGCTGCCAGAAGCCGATGAGCAGGTAGGAGGCGAGACCGACGCCCTCCCAGCCGACGTACAGCAGCAGGTAGTTGTCGGCGAGGACGAGCAGCAGCATCGCCGCGAGGAACAGGTTCAGGTAGCCGAAGAAGCGGCGGCGCCGCTCGTCGTGCTCCATGTACCCGACCGAGTACAGGTGGATCAGCGAGCCGACGCCCGTGATCAGCAGCACGAACGTCACCGACAGCTGGTCGAGCCGGAAGGCGACGTCCGCCTGGAAGCCCTCGACCGGGATCCAGCTGAACAGGTGCTGGGTCAGCGTCCGCTGGTCGGCGTCCCTGCCGAGCAGGTCGGCGAAGAGGACGAGGCCGATCACGAAGGAGGCGGTCGCCAGCAGTGTGCCGATCCAGTGGCCGACGGCGTCGAGCCGGCGGCCGCCGACCAGGAGGACGGCCGCTCCGAGCAGTGGCGCCGCGATCAGCAGCGCAATCAGGTTCTCCACGATTCTTCCGACCCCTTACAGCTTCATCAGGCTGGCGTCGTCGACCGAGGCCGAGTGGCGGGAACGGAACAGCGACACGATGATCGCGAGTCCGACCACGACCTCCGCGGCGGCGACGACCATCGTGAAGAAGGCGATGATCTGGCCGTCGAGATTGCCGTGCATCCGGGAGAAGGCGACGAGCGTGAGGTTGCAGGCGTTGAGCATCAGCTCGATGCACATGAACACGACGATCGCGTTGCGCCTGATCAGTACGCCCGTCGCGCCGATCGTGAACAGCAGGGCGCCGAGATAGAGGTAATTGACCGGGTTCACTTCGACGCCTCCTCGGTCCGCCGGGAGTTCTTCAGGTGCGGCGGGTCGATGGCGGCCCGCTCCAGGCGCTCCTCGGCGCGCCGTTCCAGCGCCTTGAGGTCGTTCAGCGCCTCGGCGGACACGTCCCGGATCTGGCCGCGCTCGCGCAGGGTCTTGCTGACCGTGAGGTCGGACGGCGTGCCGTCGGGCAGCAGGCCCGCGACGTCCACGGCGTTGTGCCGGGCGTACACGCCGGGTGCCGGCAGCGGCGGCAGCTGCCTGCCCTCGCGGACGCGCTGCTCGGCCAGCTCGCGCTGGGTCTTGGCGCGCTCGGTGCGCTCGCGGTGGGTGAGCACCATCGCGCCGACGGCGGCCGTGATGAGCAGGGCGCCGGTGATCTCGAAGGCGAAGACGTACTTGGTGAAGATCAGGGCGGCGAGGCCCTCGACGTTGCCGCCCGCGTTGGCCTCGCCGAGGCCGTTGAACTCCGTCAGGGAGGCGTTGCCGATGCCTCCGACCAGCAGGACGCCGAAGCCGAGCCCGCACAGCAGGGCCAGCCAGCGCTGGCCCTTGATGGTCTCCTTCAGGGAGTCCGCCGCGGTGACGCCGACGAGCATCACCACGAACAGGAACAACATCATGATCGCGCCGGTGTAGACCACGATCTGCACGATGCCCAGGAAGTAGGCGCCGTTGGCGAGGTAGAACACCGCCAGGATGATCATGGTCCCGGCGAGACAGAGCGCGCTGTGCACGGCCCTCTTCATGAAGACGGTGCACAGGGCGCCGATCACCGCGACGGTGCCGAGCACCCAGAACTGGAACGCCTCGCCGGTGGAGGTGGAGTAGGCCGCGAGCTGTGTGGTGGAGTGGGCGGCGAGCTGAGCGCTCATCGGCCGATCACCTCCTCCGCCGCCGGCTCGCCCTCACCGAAGGTGGAGGCGGCCTCCTGGGGGTCCTCGCCCTGGGACACGGCGACCTGCCGCTCGGTGCCGGGCGCGGCCTCCGTCACCAGGCCCCGGTAGTAGTCCTGCTCGTCCGTGCCGGGGTAGATGGCGTGCGGCGTGTCGACCATGCCCTCGTCCAGGCCGGCCAGCAGCTGTTCCTTGGTGTAGATCAGGTTGGCGCGGCTGGAGTCGGCGAGCTCGAACTCGTTGGTCATCGTCAGCGCGCGCGTGGGGCACGCCTCGATGCACAGGCCGCACAGGATGCAGCGGGCGTAGTTGATCTGGTAGACGCGCCCGTACCGCTCGCCCGGCGAGTAGCGCTCCTCCTCCGTGTTGTCGGCGCCCTCGACGTAGATGGCGTCGGCGGGGCAGGCCCAGGCGCACAGCTCGCAGCCGACGCACTTCTCCAGGCCGTCCGGATGGCGGTTGAGCTGGTGCCGTCCGTGGAAGCGCGGAGCCGTGGTCTTCTGCTGCTCCGGGTACTGCTCGGTCAGCCGCTTCTTGAACATGGCCTTGAAGGTCACGCCGAAGCCGGCCACGGGGTTCTGGAAACCGGGCTTGGTCTCCTTGGGCTCCTCAGCCATCGGACGCCTCCTTTCCATCCAGAGATCCGTCACTCTGAGTATCGGGCCCACCACTGACAATCAGCTCCCGCTCCCGGTGCGAGCGGCGCCTGGGCACCGGCGGCAGCTCCTGTCCGGGCAGCGGCGGCACGGGGAACCCGCCCGCCATCGGGTCGAAGCCGGCGGGTTCGGCGGGCGCCTCGGCCTGCTTGCCGCGCTCGCGGAACATGTCCGCGATGAACGAGAGCAGCAGCAGGACCAGGACGGCACCGCCGACGTAGAGGGCGATGTCGGCGAAGTCGTAGTTCTCGTTGCGCAGGGTCCGCACGGTCGCGACGAGCATCAGCCAGGTCACCGAGACGGGGATGAGGACCTTCCAGCCGAGCTTCATCAGCTGGTCGTACCGGACCCGCGGGAGCGTGCCGCGCAGCCAGATGAAGAAGAACAGCAACAGCTGGACCTTGACGGTGAACCAGAGCATCGGCCACCAGCCGTGGTTCGCGCCCTCCCAGAAGCCGCTGATCGGCCAGGGTGCCCGCCACCCGCCGAGGAAGAGCGTCACCGACACGGCCGAGACCGTCACCATGTTCACGTACTCGGCGAGCATGAACATCGCGAACTTGATCGACGAGTACTCGGTGTTGAAGCCGCCGACCAGGTCGCCCTCGGACTCCGGCATGTCGAAGGGGGCGCGGTTGGTCTCGCCGACCATCGTGACGATGTACAGGATGAAGGAGACCGGCAGCAGGACGATGTACCAGCGGTCCTGCTGCTGCTCGACGATCGTCGAGGTCGACATCGACCCCGAGTAGAGGAACACCGACGCGAACGCGGCGCCCATGGCGATCTCGTAGGAGATCATCTGCGCGCAGGAACGCAGTCCGCCCAGCAGGGGGTAGGTGGATCCGGAGCTCCACCCCGCCAGCACGATGCCGTAGATGCCGACCGAGGCGACCGCGAGGATGTACAGCATCGCGATCGGCAGGTCGGTGAGCTGCATCGTGGTGCGCTGGCCGAAGATCGAGATCTCGTTGCCGGCCGGGCCGAAGGGGATCACCGCGATCGCCATGAAGGCCGGGATCGCCGCGACGATCGGTGCGAGGACGTACACCACCTTGTCGGCGCGCTTGACGATGATGTCTTCCTTCAGCATCAGCTTGATGCCGTCGGCGAGCGACTGGAGCATGCCCCACGGGCCGTGCCGGTTGGGGCCGATGCGCAGCTGCATCCAGGCGACGACCTTGCGCTCCCAGACGATGGAGAACAGCACGGTCACCATCAGGAAGGCGAAGCAGAAGACCGCCTTGATCAGGACCAGCCACCACGGGTCGCGGCCGAACATCGAGAGGTCCTCAGCGGCGAGGTACGGGCTCATGCCTCCACCTCCTGGGGGGCGTGGGCGGCGGACGTCGCCGGGCCGATGCGGACGAGGGAGCCGGGCCGTGCCCCGGTGTCGGAGGCGACGCCCCCGCCCACGGAGTTCAGCGGAAGCCACACCACCCGGTCGGGCATCTCGGTGATCCTCACGGGAAGTTCCACGGAACCGGTGGCGCCGGTCATCACGAGGACATCACCGTCCTCGACGCCGGCTTCGGCTGCCGTGGCGGCGGACACGCGCGCGTGTGCGGCGTGCCGCGTCCCGGCGAGCGCCTCGTCGCCCTGCTGGAGGACGCCCTGGTCGAGCAGCAGGCGGTGCCCGGCGAGAACGGCCTCGCCGGCGGCGGGCCGCGGCAGGACGCCCGCGGTCTCCAGGGGTTCGGTGGCCCGCGGTCCGTCCCAGGCGCCGAGCCGGTCCAGCTCCGCGCGCGCGGTGCGCAGATCCGGCAGGCCGAGGTGGACGTCCATGGCGTCGGCGAGCATCTGCAGCACGCGCGCGTCGGCCGGTGCCAGGCGGCGGGTCATCTGGTCGGGCTTGAGCGCGGCCTCGAAGAAGCGGACCCGGCCCTCCCAGTTGAGGAAGGCGCCCGCCTTCTCGGCGACCGCCGCGACGGGCAGGACGACGTCGGCGTGCCGGGTGACCTCGCCCGGCCGCAGTTCCAGCGACACCACGAAGCCGGCCTCGGCGAGCGCCTCACGCGCGCGCGCCGGGTCGGGGAGGTCGGCGACCTCCACACCGGCGACGAGCAGCGCCTGAAGCCTGCCGTCCGCGGCGGCCTCGATGATCTGCCCGGTGTCCCGGCCGTAACGGTGCGGAAGCTCGGCGACGCCCCAGGCGGCGGCGACCTCGTCCCGCGCGCGCGGGTCGGTCGCCGGACGTCCGCCCGGCAGCAGCGACGGCAGCGCCCCCGCCTCGATCGCGCCCCGCTCGCCGGCCCGGCGCGGGATCCACACCAGCTCGGCGCCGGTCGCGGACGCGGCCCGTGCGGCGGCGGTGAGGCCACCGGCGACGGCGGCCAGCCGTTCGCCGACGACGATCACCGCGCCCTCGGCGCGCAGCGCCTCGGCGGCCGTGGCCCCGGAGTCCTCCAGGCCCACTCCGCTCGCGAGGGCGTCCAGCCACTCGGTCTCGGTGCCCGGAGCGGCCGGCAGCAGCGTGCCGCCCGCCTTCTCCAGACCCCGGGTGGCGTGCGTGGCCAGCGAGAACACCCGCTGTCCGTGCTTGCGCCAGGCCTTGCGCAGCCGCAGGAAGACGCCGGGTGCCTCCTCCTCCGACTCGAACCCGACGAGCAGGACGGCGGGCGCCTTCTCCAGCGAGGCGTACGTGACGCCCCTGCCGTCGAGGTCGCGGCCGTGTCCGGCCACCCGCGCCGCCAGGAAGTCGGCCTCCTCGGCGCTGTGCACGCGCGCGCGGAAGTCGATGTCGTTGGTGTCGAGCGCCACGCGCGCGAACTTGCTGTACGCGTAGGCGTCCTCGATGGTGAGGCGACCGCCGGTCAGCACACCGGTCCGGCCGCGGGAGGCGAGCAGCCCCTGGGCGGCGATCTGCAACGCCTCCGGCCAGGAGGCCGGTTCGAGGTCCCCTTCGGCGTTGCGCACCAGCGGCGTCTCCAGCCGGTCGCGCTGCTGCGCGTACCGGAACGCGAACCGCCCCTTGTCGCAGATCCACTCCTCGTTGACCTCGGGGTCCGGGGCCGCGAGGCGCCGCATGACCTTGCCGCGCCGGTGGTCGGTGCGGGTGGCGCAGCCGCCGGAGCAGTGCTCGCACACCGACGGCGAGGACACCAGGTCGAAGGGCCGGGAGCGGAACCGGTACGCGGCCGACGTCAGTGCGCCGACCGGGCAGATCTGGATGGTGTTGCCGGAGAAGTAGGACTCGAAGGGGTCGCCCTCGCCGGTGCCGACCTGCTGGAGCGCGCCCCGCTCGATCAGCTCGATCATCGGGTCGCCCGCGACCTGGTTGGAGAAGCGGGTGCAGCGGGCGCACAGCACGCACCGCTCGCGGTCGAGCAGCACCTGTGTGGAGATCGGCACGGGCTTCTCGTAGGTCCGCTTGCGGCCCTCGAAGCGCGACTCGGCCTGGCCGTGCGACATGGCCTGGTTCTGCAGGGGGCACTCGCCGCCCTTGTCGCAGACCGGGCAGTCGAGCGGGTGGTTGATCAGGAGCAGCTCCATCACACCGTGCTGGGCCTTCTCGGCGACCGGCGAGGTGAGGTGGGTCTTCACCACCATGCCGTCGGTGCACGTGATGGTGCAGGAGGCCATGGGCTTGCGCTGGCCCTCGACCTCGACGATGCACTGGCGGCAGGCGCCGGCCGGGTCGAGGAGGGGGTGGTCGCAGAAGCGCGGGATCTCG
Organism: Streptomyces sp. NPDC030143; assembly: GCF_055573695.1. NCBI lineage: Bacteria > Bacillati > Actinomycetota > Actinomycetes > Kitasatosporales > Streptomycetaceae > Streptomyces > Streptomyces sp. NPDC030143. The sequence goes on along the minus strand of NZ_JBVIAY010000021.1, from coordinate 100,822 downwards.
ATGCCGAGCTGTTCGGCGGCGCGGATGACCAGGGTGCCCTTGGGCACGCTGATCTCGGCGCCGTCGATGGTCAGCGTGACGAGGTCCTCCGGCGGGACCGCCGCCTCTCCCCCTCCGGCGGGAGCGTTGGTGGTCACGGTCATGCGTTCACCTCCGTGCGGTCGGCCCAGGCCGTCGACTTGGCCGGGTCGAAGGGGCAGCCGCGGCCCGCGATGTGCTGCTCGTACTCCTCGCGGAAGTACTTCAGCGAGGAGAAGATCGGCGAGGCGGCACCGTCGCCGAGGGCACAGAAGGACTTGCCGTTGATGTTGTCGGCGATGTCGTTCAGCTTGTCGAGGTCGGACATCGCGCCCTTGCCGGCCTCGATGTCGCGCAACAGCTGCACGAGCCAGTAGGTGCCTTCGCGGCACGGGGTGCACTTGCCGCAGGACTCGTGGGCGTAGAACTCGGTCCAGCGGGTGACGGCACGCACGACGCAGGTCGTCTCGTCGAAGCACTGGAGGGCTTTCGTGCCGAGCATGGAACCCGCGGCACCCACTCCTTCGTAGTCCAGGGGGACGTCGAGGTGCTCGTCGGTGAACATGGGGGTCGAGGAGCCGCCCGGCGTCCAGAACTTCAGGCGGTGGCCCGGTCGCATGCCGCCGCTCATCTCGAGGAGCTGGCGGAGGGTGATGCCGAGCGGGGCCTCGTACTGGCCGGGGCTGGCGACATGGCCGCTGAGCGAGTACAGCGTGAAGCCCGGGGACTTCTCGCTGCCCATCGACCTGAACCACTCTTTGCCGTTGTTCAGGATCGCGGGAACCGACGCGATCGACTCGACGTTGTTCACCACAGTCGGGCACGCGTAGAGGCCCGCGACAGCAGGGAAGGGGGGACGCAGCCGCGGTTGACCACGGCGGCCTTCGAGCGAGTCCAGCAGTGCGGTCTCCTCACCGCAGATGTACGCGCCCGCGCCCGCGTGCACGGTGAGTTCGAGGTCGAGTCCGCTGCCCAGGATGTTCTCGCCGAGGTAGCCCGCCGCGTAGGCCTCGCGCACGGCCTCGTGCAACCGCCGCAGAACGGGGACGACTTCACCCCGCAGATAGATGAAGGCGTGCGACGACCTGATGGCGTAACACGCGATCACGATGCCCTCGATGAGGCTGTGCGGGTTCGCGAAGAGGAGCGGGATGTCCTTGCAGGTTCCCGGCTCCGACTCGTCGGCGTTGACAACAAGATAGTGCGGTTTTCCATCACCCTGGGGGATGAACTGCCATTTCATCCCCGTCGGGAATCCCGCCCCGCCGCGCCCGCGCAGACCGGAGTCCTTGACGTACGCGATCAGGTCGTCCGGCGACATGGCGAGCGCCTTGCGGAGTCCCTCGTACCCCTCGTGCCTCCGGTAGACGTCCAGCGACCAGGACCTGTCCTCGTCCCAGAAGGCCGACAGCACGGGTGCGAGCAGCTTCTCGGGGCTCGGGTCTTTCAGCTCGGGTGCCAAGGTCATCACTCCCCCTCCTCGGCGGTGGGCCCGGCCGGGTGGGCCGGGTCGGAGGCCGACGTGTCCTGCGGCGCGTCGTGCGAACTGAGGTGCTCGGACGGTGACGGCCGGTGCACGGCGTCCTGCGGTTCGTCGTGCGGTCCGCCGTCGCGGGGGTGGACCACACGCGCGGGTGCGGTCTCGCCCTTGGCCAGGCGCAGGCCCACCAGCGACGCGGGTCCCGCGCTGCCGCTCGCCTCGACGGCTCCCTCGCGCTCGTCGGGGAAGCCCGCCAGGATCCGGGCGGTCTCCTTGAAGGTGCACAGCGGCGCCCCGCGGGTGGGCGAGACCGTCCGGCCGCCGCGCAGGTCGTCCACCAGGCGCTTGGCGCTCTGCACGGTCTGGTTGTCGAAGAACTCCCAGTTGACCATCACGACCGGCGCGAAGTCGCAGGCCGCGTTGCACTCGATGTGCTCCAGGGTGATCTTTCCGTCGTCGGTGGTCTCGCCGTTGCCGACGCCGAGGTGCTCCTGGAGCGACTCGAAGATGGCGTCGCCGCCCATCACCGCGCAGAGCGTGTTGGTGCAGACGCCCACCTGGTAGTCACCGCTCGGCCGGCGCCGGTACATGGTGTAGAAGGTGGCGACCGCGGTGACCTCGGCGGTGGTCAGCTCCAGTACGTCCGCGCAGAACCGCATCCCGGTGCGCGTGACGTGTCCCTCCTCCGACTGCACGAGGTGCAGCAACGGCAGGAGCGCGGACCGGGAGTCGGGGTAGCGGGCGATGATCTCGCGCGCGTCCCGCTCGAGCCGGGCTCGGACGTCGTCCGGGTACGCGGGCGCGGGCAGCTCGGGCATGCCCAGGCTGACGCCCCGCTCGGAAGAAGAGGTGGTCACCGGTCGACGCCTCCCATCACGGGGTCGATGGACGCGACGGCGACGATGACGTCGGCGACCTGGCCGCCCTCGCACATCGCCGCCATGGCCTGAAGGTTGGTGAAGGACGGGTCGCGGAAGTGGACCCGGTAGGGGCGGGTGCCTCCGTCGGAGACGGCGTGCACCCCGAGTTCGCCCTTGGGCGACTCGACGGCCGCGTACGCCTGTCCCGGCGGGACGCGGAACCCCTCGGTGACCAGTTTGAAGTGGTGGATCAGGGCCTCCATGGAGGTGCCCATGATCTTCTTGATGTGGTCGAGGGAGTTGCCGAGGCCGTCCGGACCCAGGGCGAGCTGGGCGGGCCAGGCGATCTTGCGGTCGGCGACCATGACCGGGCCGGGCTGGAGCCGGTCCAGGCACTGCTCGACGATCCTCAGGGACTGGCGCATCTCCTCGAGGCGGATGAGGAAGCGGCCGTAGGAGTCGCAGGAGTCGGCGGTCGGGACGTCGAAGTCGTACGTCTCGTAGTCGCAGTACGGCTGCGTCTTGCGCAGGTCGTGCGGCAGGCCGGTGGAGCGCAGGATGGGGCCGGTGGCGCCGAGGGCCATGCAGCCGGCCAGGTCGAGATAGCCGACGTCCTGCATACGGGCCTTGAAGATGGGGTTCCCGGTGGCGAGCTTGTCGTACTCCGGGAGGTTCTTCTTCATCTTCTTCACGAACTCGCGGATCTGGTCCACCGCGCCGGGCGGCAGGTCCTGGGCGAGTCCGCCGGGGCGGATGTACGCGTGGTTCATCCGCAGGCCCGTGATGAGCTCGTAGATGTCGAGAATCATTTCACGATCACGGAATCCGTAGATCATGATCGTGGTGGCACCGAGTTCCATGCCGCCGGTGGCGATGCACACCAGGTGGGAGGACATCCGGTTCAGCTCCATCAGGAGCACCCGGATGATCTTGGCCCGCTCGGTGATCTGGTCCTCGATGCCGAGGAGCTTCTCGACGGCGAGACAGTAGGCGGTCTCGTTGAAGAAGGACGTCAGGTAGTCCATGCGCGTCACGAACGTGGTGCCCTGGGTCCAGGTCCGGTACTCGAGGTTCTTCTCGATGCCGGTGTGGAGGTAGCCGATGCCGCAGCGGGCCTCGGTGACCGTCTCGCCCTCGATCTCCAGGATCAGGCGCAGCACGCCGTGAGTGGAGGGGTGCTGGGGACCCATGTTGACGACGATGCGCTCGTCGTCGGCGCGGGACGCGGACTGGACGACCTCGTCCCAGTCGCCACCGGTGACCGTGTAGACGGTGCCCTCGGTGGTCTCCCTGGGGGAAGCGTGCGAAGTGCTCACGAGTACGACCTCCGCTGGTCCGGAGCCGGGATCTGGGCGCCCTTGTACTCGACGGGGATGCCGCCGAGGGGGTAGTCCTTGCGCTGCGGATGGCCCTGCCAGTCGTCCGGCATCATGATCCGCGTCAGGGCCGGGTGACCGTCGAAGACGATCCCGAAGAAGTCGTAGGTCTCGCGCTCGTGCCAGTCGTTGGTGGGATACACCGAGACCAGCGACGGAACGTGCGGGTCGGCGTCGGGGGCGCTGACCTCGAGGCGGATCAGCCGGTTGTGGGTGATCGAGCGCAGGTGGTAGACGGCGTGCAGCTCGCGCCCCTTGTCGTTCGGGTAGTGCACGCCGCTGACGCCGGTGCACAGCTCGAAGCGCAGGGCCGGGTCGTCGCGCAGGGTGCGGGCGACGCGCAGCAGGTGCTCGCGCTCGATGTGGAAGGTGAGCTCGCCGCGGTCGACGACCGTCTTCTCGATCGCGTTCCCGGGGAGGAGTCCCTGTTCCTCCAGCGCGCCCTCGAGTTCGTCGGCGACCTCGTCGAACCAGCCGCCGTAGGGACGGGCGGCGGGGCCGGGCAGGCGGACCGAGCGGACGAGGCCGCCGTAGCCGGAGGTGTCGCCGCCCTCGGCGGCGCCGAACATGCCGCGCTGGACGCGGATCTCCTCGCCGCCCTGGCCGCGCTGACCGGGGAGGTTGGAGGCGGAGAGGTCCTTCTCGGGGTTGGTCCCGTCGGCCCCTGCGCCGGTGTCGTTGGCGTCGCTCACCGCAGCAGCCCCTTCATCTCGATCGTGGGCAGGGCCTTGAGCGCCGCTTCCTCCGCCTCGCGGGCCGCCTCCTCGGCGTTCACGCCCAGCTTGGAGTTCTGGATCTTCTGGTGGAGCTTGAGGATCGCGTCCATCAGCATCTCCGGGCGCGGCGGACAGCCCGGCAGGTAGATGTCGACGGGGACGATGTGGTCGACGCCCTGGACGATCGCGTAGTTGTTGAACATGCCGCCCGAGGACGCGCACACCCCCATGGAGATCACCCACTTGGGGTTCGGCATCTGGTCGTAGACCTGCCGCAGCACCGGCGCCATCTTCTGGCTGACCCGGCCGGCGACGATCATCAGGTCCGCCTGGCGGGGCGATCCCCGGAAGACCTCCATGCCGAAGCGCGCCAGGTCGTAGCGGCCGGCGCCGGTGGTCATCATCTCGATGGCGCAGCAGGCGAGGCCGAACGTGGCGGGGAAGACGGACGCCTTGCGCACCCAGCCCGCGGCCTGCTCGACGGTGGTCAGCAGGAAGCCGCTCGGCAGCTTTTCTTCGAGTCCCATGACTAAAGGCCCCTCAGTCCCATTCCAGGCCGCCGCGCCGCCACACGTACGCGTAGGCGACGAAGACGGTGAGCACGAAGAGCAGCATCTCCACGAGCCCGAAAAGCCCCAGGGCGTCGAAGGTGACGGCCCAGGGGTAGAGGAAGACGATCTCGATGTCGAAGACGATGAAGAGCATCGCCGTCAGGTAGTACTTGATGGGGAAACGCCCGCCGCCGGCCGGCGTGGGGGTCGGTTCGATACCGCACTCGTAGGCCTCGAGCTTGGCGCGGTTGTACCGCTTCGGACCGATCAGCGTGGCCATGACCACGGAGAAGATCGCAAAGCCTGCCCCGAGGGCTCCCAGTACGAGGATGGGCGCATACGCGTTCACCGCTCCTCGCTCCTCTCAGTCGGCACTGACTGCTGGCGATGGCATCGAGCTCACAGCCGCCCCACACGCCCCACGAACCCCGGTCGTCCCGGCGAAGATCGCGAACATGTGAAGCAGGTCACAAGCCCAACTGCCTCGCATCTTATGCCTGCCGGTCTGTGATCTGCGACACGGGGTATTGCACAAGCTTTGTGATCTCCACCACCTGACGAAGGATCATGAAGTCATATCAGCGGTGATCTTCGTACGAGATGCGTCAGAGTGATCACAAGAAGTGACATTTACGTTCGTCGTCGCAGGTCGCGCGCTGCGTCTCAATATCAAGAGAGTTCCTCTGCATGCAAATTCGCGCTGGACCCGGTGCCCTGATAGAGGCTGCGTTCACACATCAGGGGGAGCTCGGGGGCGGAGTGTGGACACGTGCACGCGTTCACGAGCGGAGCCGAGCGGTCCGTTCGCGCGGGACGCGGGTGTCGGGGTAACCGTTCCGTGACCTCCGCCACATCGGCCAGGGGTGCCCAAGAACCGGGCTTGGCCAACGGCCCCAACCGGTGGTAAGCGCGGGGCAATTCGGGCGTAACGACGAAAGCCCATGATCACAGGCTTGATCACCTGCGTCCGCAATGTCCGTCACGGCGTCAATAAAGGGTGACGTGGGAGGTGTTCGGGCCGCCGTTGAACAATTGTGGCGCAGCACACGTTTCTTGAAGGTATGGAGGAGCCCCTGATACCGCTTGTACCCATGTCCCACACCGCTCACATACGCAGCCACCGGAAACCCCGCCGCAGCGCGTCGACGATCGCGATGCGGGCCGGAGTCGCCAGTGGTGTCCTCGGCACGCTGGCCGTCGCCACGGCGGCAGGATCGGCCAACGCCGCCGAGCCGGTGACGCAGACGCTCGAAATGCCCGTGTTCACGGGTGACCTGGCCACCCAGGTCGCACAGTCCGCGCAGGCCACGCAGCAGGCCGCCGCGAACTACCAGCTCCAGGCCGAGCGTGACGCGGCCGCCGCCGCAGCGGCCAAGGAGGCCGCGAAGGACCTCGCCGCCGCCAAGAAGGCCGAGGCGAAGAAGAAGGCCGAGGAGGCCCGTCGGGCCGCCGCCGAGGCCGCCGCCTCCCGCTCCGAGGAGCGGACCGTCCTGTCCACGTCGTCGTCCTCGTCCGCGTCGACGACCGCCTCCGCCCCGGCGAGCGGCAGCGTGGCGACGGTCATCTCCTTCCTGAAGGCGCAGTTGGGCGACGCCTACGTCATGGGCGCCACCGGCCCCAACGCGTGGGACTGCTCCAGCCTCGTGCAGGCCGCGTTCCGTCAGGTCGGTGTGGACCTGCCGCGTGTCTCGCAGGACCAGTCGATGGCCGGCACCGACGTGTCGCTGTCCGACCTTCAGGTCGGCGACATCCTCTACTGGGGCGGGAAGGGTTCCGCCTACCACGTGGGCGTCTACATCGGGAACGGCCAGTACCTGGACGCGGCCAACCCCTCCAAGGGCGTGGTGATCCAGGACCTGTCCGGGTACCCGGCGTCGGGTGCCGTGCGCGTGCTCTGATCCGAGCCGCACACCTCGCACGGACAGCACACTTCAGACGAATCACACACAGCGCACGAACAGCGCACAACGCACGAGACACGACGCACAGCGCACGAACCACGCACAACGCACCGGCGGTGCAGAGTGCGCGAACCACGCACAACGCACGGATGACGCATGTCGCGCGGGTCGTCACAGATCGCGCGCAGTGCGACGATGCGCCGTAAGGGCCGCAGCCGCTCGGGGGCAGCGGCCCTTGTCGCTCTCCGGCATCCTCGGGTCGGACCGGTCGGAACTCCCACGGCCGTCCGCGAGTTGACGGAGGGACAGACAGCCCGCGACGGACGTGCCGGCCGCCCGGGCAAGCGCGCGAAAATCCCGGGTGCCCTCGATGACGAGCGGCCGGCCGTCCTTGTCGAACCCCCGCACCACCGCCCGGGACCGGCCACCGCGACGGACGCGCGGCCATCCTTGTCGAACCCCCGCACCACCGCCCGGGACCGGCCACCGCGACGGACGCGCGGCCGTCCTTGTCGGACCCCCGTACCACCGCCCGGGGCCCGGGACCGGCCACCGCGACGGACGCGTCTGCCTGGACCGGCCGTTGTGCCGGGAGCGCGGGGAGGCGATGCGGCAGTGACGGCCCGGCGCGACGAGGTCCTCGTGCGCCGGGCAACGGGCTGCGGACTCCTGACGGCCGGGCCCCGAGGTCGGGTCCCTGACCCGTCAGGCCTTCGGGGCCACCTTGCTCAGGCCGTTGATGATGCGGTCCATCGCGTCGCCGCCCGTCGGGTCGGTCAGGTTCGCGAGCATCTTCAGGGTGAACTTCATGAGCAGGGGGTGCGTCAGGCCGCGCTGGGTCGCGATCTTCATGACCTTCGGGTTGCCGATGAGCTTCACGAAGGCGCGGCCCAGCGTGTAGTAGCCGCCGTAGGTGTCCGCGAGGATCCGCGGGTAGCGCTGGAGGGCCAGTTCGCGCTGGCCGGGGGTGGCGCGGGCGTGGGCCTGGACGATGACGTCGGCGGCGATCTGCCCGGACTCCATGGCGTAGGCGATGCCCTCGCCGTTGAAGGGGTTCACCAGGCCGCCTGCGTCGCCGACCAGCAGCAGGCCCTTGGTGTAGTGCGGCTTGCGGTTGAAGGCCATGGGCAGGGCGGCGCCGCGGATGGGGCCGGTCATGTTGTCGGGCGTGTAGCCCCAGTCCTCCGGCATGGACGCGCACCAGGCCTTCAGCACCTCGCGCCAGTCGAGTTCCTTGAAGGAGTCGGAGGTGTTGAGGACGCCCAGGCCGACGTTGCTGGTGCCGTCGCCCATGCCGAAGATCCAGCCGTAGCCGGGCAGCAGACGGTCCTCTCCGGGGCCGCGGCGGTCCCAGAGCTCCAGCCAGGACTCCAGGTAGTCGTCCTCGTGGCGCGGGCTGGTGAAGTACGTGCGGACGGCGACGCCCATCGGGCGGTCCTCGCGGCGGTGCAGGCCCATCGCCAGGGAGAGCCGGGTGGAGTTGCCGTCGGCGGCGACCACGAGCGGGGCGTGGAAGGTGACCTCACGCTTGTCGTCGCCCAGCTTGGCGTGCACGCCGGTGATGCGGCCGGTGCGGTCGTCGACGATCGGGGCGCCGACGTTGCAGCGCTCGTGGAGGCGGGCGCCGGCCTTCTGGGCCTGGCGGGCGAGCTGCTCGTCGAAGTCGTCGCGCTTGCGGACGAGGCCGTAGTCGGGGAAGGAGGCGAGATCCGGCCAGTCCAGCTGGAGGCGCACACCGCCGCCGATGATCCTCAGGCCCTTGTTGCGCAGCCAGCCGGCCTCCTCGGAGATGTCGATGCCCATGGCCACGAGCTGCTTCACCGCGCGCGGGGTGAGACCGTCACCGCACACCTTCTCGCGTGGGAACGCGGTCTTCTCCAGCAGGAGTACGTCGAGTCCGGCCTTGGCGAGGTGGTACGCGGTCGTGGAGCCGGCCGGCCCCGCGCCGACGACGATCACATCGGCGCTGTTTTCGGAGAGAGGCTCAGTCACGACGGTCACGGCGGGATCTCCCCAAGTTCGACAAGTGCGTGCCGACCGGCACTGGACATGGGCAGTCTATTCAGCAGAATTGATCACCCGGCTGAAGGGCTGCCCCGTGAACCGAGTTCTCCCCGAAGTACGGTTGCGCGTCCCCACGGACGAGGACGCGGTGGCCTGGCACCGGGTCTTCGACCACCCGGACGTCATGGAGTTCCACGGCGGCCGGTCGGCGGGGCTGTCGGTCTACGAGGAACTCACCGCCCGCCAGCGCAGACACGACGCCGAGCGCGGCTTCTGCCTGTGGACCGTGCTCGACGAGTCGGGCGGGGTCATCGGCTTCACCGGCGCCCAGCCCTGGGAGCGCGCCTGGGGCCCGACCGGCGAGATCGAGATCGGCTGGCGGCTCGGCCGGGAGTACTGGGGCCGCGGATACGTCACGGCCGCCGCGCGGATCACCCTGGAGCGGGTGCGGGCGGCGGGGGTGCCGGCCGTCGTGGCCATGGTCGACGCGGGCAACGCCCGCTCGATCGCGGTGACCCGGCGGCTCGGGATGCGGCTTGCCGAGGTGTTCACGACACCGCAGTCCCGGCGCGAGGGCCACTGCTACCGCCTCGACCTCCAGCCGCCCCGGCACCCGGAAGTCACCGTCGGTAGCCGACTGTCACAGTAAGCCATCGAGCGCTTCCGGACGTCACCCCGGGGCGGTTACCCTTCCAGTACCGCTGGGGGTGACATCTGTGCTCATACGGCCCAAAACACCCGAAGTGCGCGTGCCCAGACTTGTCGGTCTGATGGCCATGGACGCGCGCGAGGCGGCCACGGCAGGAGGAGTGCTGCTGGCCGCACCCGACCGGCCCGACTTCCACCGCACCGTCGTCGACTACGTCGTACGGCAGTACCCGCCGCCCGGGGCCGAGGTGCCGCGCGGCGCGGTCGTCACCGTGTGGTTCGACTTCGCCGAGGGCGAGGGCGGCGGAGGTTCGGGCGTGCGCGAGCCGCGTCTGCCGAGCCCGGGCGGGGGCGGCATGCGGCGCGAGCTGGACCAGCCGGGAGACGCCTTCGAGACGGCCGCCGGGTGAAACCGGCGGCCGCGACGCCGGGTGCTCAGCTCTCCTTGAAGCCCCGGTGCAGGGCGACCACGCCGCCGGTCAGGTTGCGCCAGGCGACCTTCGACCAGCCGGCCTTGCGCAGGTGCTCGGCCAGCGCGGGCTGGTCGGGCCAGGCGCGGATGGACTCGGCGAGGTAGACGTACGCCTCGGGGTTGGAGGACACCGTGCGTGCGACGGGGGGCAGGGCCCGCATCAGGTACTCGGTGTAGACGGTGCGGAAAGGCGCCCAGGTGGGGTGCGAGAACTCGCAGATCACGACCCGTCCGCCGGGCCGCGTCACCCGGTACATCTCGCGCAGCGCGCCGTCGAAGTCCTGGACGTTGCGCAGGCCGAAGGAGATCGTGACGGCGTCGAAGGTGTCGTCCCTGAACGGCAGCCGCGTCGCGTCGCCCGCCGTGAACGGCAGCCAGGTGTGCTTCCTCTTGCCCACCTGGAGCATCCCGAGGGAGAAGTCGCAGGGGACGACGTAGGCGCCGGTGCGGGCGAAGGGCAGGGACGAGGTGGCCGTGCCGGCCGCCAGGTCGAGGATCTTCTGCGCGGGGCGGGCGTCGACCGCCCGGGCGACTTCCTTGCGCCACCTCCGGTCCTGGCCGAGCGAGAGGACGTCGTTCGTCAGGTCGTACCGTTCCGCCACGTCGTCGAACATCGAGGCGACTTCGTGCGGCTGCTTGTTCAGGGAAGCGCGGGTCACCCGCCCATTGTGGCAAAGCCGCACCGGGGGTCGTGCCGGAGGTGGATCGTCACCGCCGCATGACGCCCGTGGAGGGGCGGAGCGGGCCGGCCCAGGCGCAGGCGCAGGTGGGGTGGGCGACGCGGACCCTGGCGAGAACCGGCGAGGACGCGGGCGAGAACCGGTGAGGACGCGGGCGAGAACCGGTGGGGGAACGAGGCGCGGGCTATCGCCGGCGGTACACCAGGCGGCCCTCGACCACCGTCGCCACGCAGGTCGCGGCGCCGCGCTCGGGGAGGGCCGCCTCGTCCGGGACGTCGAAGACCGCGAAGCGGGCGGCGGAGCCGGGCTCCCTCGGCGGGGCGAACTCCACCGGCAGACCGCTCGCGAAGGGGTCGAGCGAGGGCACCCCGTCGGGGCGGCCCAGCCGGCCCACCACTGCGAGGCCCGAGCGCTGTACGGCGTCGCGCACCGCGCGGTTGCGCAGGGGGGTGCAGGCCGCCGCGACGGTGCCGTGCGCCAGCATGCGCTGTACCGCGCGCCGGGCGCTGCCGCCCCAGCGGACGTCGTCGAGGGACGGCGCCATGGCCGCCAGCGCCTCCCCGGTCAGCGGCTCGGTGCCGAGGTCGTCGGCCTCGCGCGGGTCCGGGTGGTAGGCCTCCTCCAGCAGCTCCGTGCCGTGCAGGTTGACGAGGCCGGGTGTGAGGATCCCGGGCCACTGCCGCACCCGCGCCCGGGGATGCGCGGCGACGAGTTCCTGGAGGGGTCCGATCCCGGCGATCCAGGCCCCCTGGACGGCGAACGCCCGTCCCGTGGTGTCGGCGTGAAGAGTCAGCAAGGCCGGGTCAGTTGGACGCGAGGATCTTCAGCTCGGGGTGCGCCGTGCCGCCCGCGATCGCCGTCGAGGAGATGTGGGAGGCGACGCGCTCGTCGACGGGGTCGTTCGCCGGGTCGTCGTGGACGACCAGGTGCTCGTACGTCGTGGAGCGCTGCGCCGGGACGCGGTCCGCCTTGCGGATCAGGTCGATGATCTCCATGCGGTTGGAGCGGTGCTTGGCGCCGGCCGAGGAGACGACGTTCTCCTCCAGCATGATCGAGCCCAGGTCGTCCGCGCCGTAGTGCAGGGACAGCTGGCCGATCTCCTTGCCCGTCGTCAGCCACGAGCCCTGGATGTGGCGGACGTTGTCGAGGAAGAGACGGGCGATCGCGATCATCCGCAGGTACTCGAAGAGCGTGGCCTGGGTGCGGCCCTTCAGGTGGTTGTTCTCGGGCTGGTAGGTGTACGGGATGAAGGCCCGGAAGCCACCCGTCCGGTCCTGTACGTCACGGATCATGCGCAGGTGCTCGATGCGCTCGGCGTTGGTCTCGCCGGTGCCCATCAGCATCGTCGACGTCGATTCGACGCCGAGGTTGTGCGCGGCCTCCATGATCTCCAGCCAGCGCTCGCCGGACTCCTTCAGGGGCGCGATCGCCTTGCGGGGGCGCGCGGGGAGGAGCTCCGCGCCTGCGCCCGCGAAGGAGTCGAGGCCCGCCGCGTGGATGCGCTGGATCGCCTCCTCCACGCTCACCTTCGAGATCCGCGCCATGTGCTCGACCTCGCTCGCCCCCAGGCTGTGGATGACGAGCTGCGGGAACGCCTCCTTGATGGCGGAGAAGTGCCGCTCGTAGTACTCCACGCCGTAGTCCGGGTGGTGCCCGCCCTGGAACATGATCTGGGTGCCGCCCAGCTCCACGGTCTCCGCGCACCGGCGCAGGATGTCGTCGAGGTCGCGGGTCCAGCCCTTGGCCTTGTCCTTGGGGGCCGCGTAGAAGGCGCAGAACTTGCACGCCGTGACGCACACGTTCGTGTAGTTGATGTTCCGCTCGATGATGTACGTCGCGATGTGTTCGGTCCCGGCGTACAGCCGGCGGCGTACGGCGTCGGCGGCGGTGCCCAGGGCGTGCAGGGGCGCGTCGCGGTAGAGGTCGAGCGCCTCCTCCGGGGTGATCCGCCCGCCTGCGGCGGCACGGTCGAGCACAGACTGGAGGTCGGCCTTCTCGGTCACCGGAGCGTCCCTTTCGTCAAGGGTTGTGGATCGTCAGGGGTTGACGGACGGACCGAACCAGCCTACGCCAGCCCTTTCCGGGCCCGGACCTCAGGCCGCGTCCGTGCGGGTGCCGGAACTCGGAGCCCCCTGGGGGCGGCTGGTCCGGGGCCGGCGGCGAGTTTTGGGGTGGTGCTCGCGACGACGGCCGGACATGGGCCACGAGCGCATGGAACGGGACATCAGAAACTAGGCGCTGCCGTACGCGCCGACCAGCAGCCCGAGGAACGTCCCCGTGATCAGGAAGGGACCGAACGCGATGGCCGTACGGCGCCCGGCCCGCCCCGCCACGACGAGCGCACCGCCGTACAGCGCGCCGAGCACCAACCCGGCCAGGGTGCCCAGCATGACGGTGGGCCAGCCGTACCAGCCGAGGACGGCGCCCGCGCCGAGCGCCAGCTTCACGTCGCCGTAGCCCATGCCGTCCGGGTTGAGCAGGTGCAGCACGAGGTAGCCGGCGCCCAGGCCGAGGCAGCCCAGCAGGGAGGTCGTCCAGTCCCCGGCGTGTCCGGGCAGCAGCGCGGCCGCTCCCAGCAGGGCCGGGACGCCGGCGGCGAGCGGCAGGGTGAGCGGGTCGGGCAGCCGCCGCACCCGCACGTCGACGACCGCGAGCAGCACCCCGACGGGCACCAGCAGCAGCCACACGACGAGTTCGGGCCGGACGCCGGTGGCGAGGGCGACGGCGACGGCGACGAGGCCGGTGCCGACGGGAAGGCACGGACCCGCGGGACCGTACGACGCCGCGCAGACCCGGCAACGGGCCCGCCCCACCCAGCCGCGCACGGGGTGCCCGTCGGGGCAGTGGCGCAGCCAGCCGGGGTCCTCCGCGGCCTCCTCGTCCTCGTCCGCCTCCCGCAGTGGCACGGAGAACCGGTAGACGGCCCGCGGCAGCACCGCTCCCGTCACCGCCCCCCACACGGCGGCGGCCACGGCGATCAGCAGGACGTCGTTCGACAGGGTGAGGTTCATGGGCGCGTCGAGCCTACCGGCGCGTGGGACGTCCGTAACCGGCTGAACCGCTTCGGCCCGACTTCGGTCCCCAGGGCCCGAGTTGGGGGAACCACTCCCCCGCCGACGGGACGGGCGGGGAGGCTCGGATCCCGGCGGGCTCCCGGGGCGGGGCGCCCTCCGGGGGCGGCGAGTCGCGTGGGGCGGCCCGGGCGTCCGGCGCCGCGGAGGTCGCCGGGCCGGTGTTCGCGCGCACGGCGGACCGGGTGGCCGCCCTCGCGGACGTCGTCCGAGCGGCTCCTCGGCCGGGCGAGCCCGGCGGCGACGTCTCCCCCGAGCTCTGGGCAGCCGTCGCACGGAAGCGAAGCCCTTCCGAGCGTTCGTCTCCGTCGGCATGACAGTCCGTCCGGGCGCGCCGCAACGGCTCTGGGCGGTCATCCGGGAAGCCTCCGGGAGGCGGTCGGCGTGGCTCTCGGAGTGCCGCCCTGAATCCTCCACACTTCGCTCACGCGGCCCCTCCGGGGTCGTGAAACGGCCGTGCCATGATCCCCAGGTGTGGCACTTCTTCCGGTGAGCAGAGGGACCCTGGCGACCGACGCGCGGGTATGGGCGGCGGTTCGGACGATCGGCGCGCGGCACGGCGTCGACTACACGGACGACGCGGGCGTGCGCGAGCTGCTCGCGGAGCGCCGGGCGGCCGTGGAGGCGACGCAGCACGGCTGGGCGGCCTGGGTGGGCGGCCTCGCGTTGACGGCGGGCGTGATCTGGCCGTTCGCGGTGCACATGGTGCCGTCCCTCGCCGCCCGGCTGCCCCTGGCGTACGCCCCTGCGGGTCCGCTGCTCGTCGTCGCCGTGGCCGCCCTCACCGCCCTGCGCCTGCGCTGGAAGCGCGAGCTGACGCACCCCGCGCTGGTCGGGTACCGGGAGGTCCTGGCCGTGGCCCGCGCCCACGGCCTGCCCCTGACCCGGATCCCGGCCTGGCTGGAGGGGAAGTCGTACGGCGGCACCGGGAAGGGGGCGGTACCGGTACCGACGTACCCGCCGGCGACGCCCGCACCGACGGCACCGACGGCACCGGCAACGCCGGGAGCGCACGCGCCGGCGGCCCCCGTGCCCGCCGTGCCGCCCGCCGTTCTCGCCTACGAGAAGGCCGTCGACGAGGGCGGCTGGCACGACGAGGCCGGCTGGCTGCTGCTCTTCGCCGGGGCGATCGGGGCGGGCTGGGGCTGGTCGCAGGACCGGCCCGTCGGTCTGGCCGCCCTCGTCCTCGTCCCGCTCGCCGTTTGGGTCTGGCTGGCCGGCCGCCGCCAGGGCAGGGAGAAGGAACGGCTCCGCGCGGAGGCCCTCGCCCACGTCCACGCCCTCACCCGGGCCCAGGCGGCCGGCGCCCCGGCACCGGAACTCCCGCCCGCGCTGCGGCGGTTGCTGGACGAGGAGGAGCAACTCGGCCGCCCCGGCGGCCCACAGCACCCGCAGCACGCCCGGCACCCGCAGCACCCGCAGAGCGAGAGCACCCCGTGAGTACCGCGACCGGAACCGGGACCGGAACCCGCCCGCGTCCCCGACAGCCCCGACGTCCCCTGAGCCGCCTCCTCGCCCTCCTCTCCGTCGCCCTCCTCTCCCTCGCCGCCCCCTGCGCCCCCGCGACAGCCGCGACGACCGCCACCGCGACGATCACCACCACCCGGCCCCCGGCAACCCCACCCGCCCCCCACCCGGCAGCCGCCACCGCCGCCGACATCGCCGCCCAGGCCGACCACCTCGCCGACCGGCTCCGGGCGAACCCCGTCCACGTCACCGACCAGCTCCCGCGCGCGGTCCCCCGTTCCACCGCCCCTGAGTTCGCGGCGCTCGCGCGGCGGACCGGGGTGCCGACGTACGTGATGGTGCTGCCGGGGTCCAGCGGCGTGGACGGCACACGGCTGATCGCCGCCGTGCACGACCGGTTGGCCCGGGACGGGCTGTACGTGCTCGTCGACGACGTGTCGGTGCGGGAGGCCACCGCCTTCGGCGTCCGCGCGCCCGTCGCGGACGCCCTGACGGCGACCAGGTACGAACTGCCCCACGACGCCGGCCCCCTTCTCGGTATGGAACGGTTCACGGAGGTCGTCGCCCAGGGCGCCGCGGAGGCGGCAGCACGGGCGGAGAGGGCGCGCGCGCAGCACGGCGGCGACGGGGACGGCCCCCCGGAGATGTACATCGGCCCCACGGACCGCGACAACCAGTCCTTCCTCACGGGCATCCTGCTGACCGCCGTCCCGCTGTCGCTGGCGGCCGTGACGGGGTACGTGCGGCGGTGGCGGCGGCGTCTGCCCCTGACCGTGCGGGTGGCGACGCGGTCGCCCCGCGGGTCGTGGTTCGCGCCCGTGTCGGCCGTGCTCGCCGCCGGGGCGGTCGCGCTCACCGCCGCCCTCGTCTTCGACCAGACACGCACCGGTGCCGCGCCCGCGCCCACCGCCGCCGACCTGTCCGCGCGGGTCGACCGGGTGGCCGCCGGGCTGGCGGAGGACCCGGTGTACCAGGATCCCGAGAGCCCTCGGATGCTGGACGAGGCGCAGGTCGACGGCGTGCGCGAGCGCATCCGCGCCTTCGCCGGCTCGGACGGCGGCGGGCCCGTGTACGTCGCCGTCGTCGCGCAGACGAGCGAGGACGAGTCGGCCGGGGATCCTGGCCTGTTCGCCGCGTCGGTGCGGGAACGGCTGGGCGAGGACGGGGTGTACGTCGTCGCCGACCCGAGCAGCGGCTTCATCGACGTGTTCAACCACGGTCTGCGTCTCGACGGCGACCGTCTCGCCTTCGACCTCCCGGAGTCCGTCGCGTACGGCGACGAAGCGGCGGACGAGGCCGACGACCACCTGCTGGGCGAGCGGCTCGACCGGCTGATGACGTACCTGGACGACTCCCCGCGCACCGCCGAGCCGGACACGCCCGTCGATCCCGCACCGGCTCCCGACCCGGTGGCGCAGACCACGCTCCGCCCTCTGTTCTCCGGCGACTTCCTGCCCGGCCTGCTGCTGGGCGCCGCGGGCGCGGGGGCCCTGCTCGTGCTCGTCGCGGGCGGCCTGGGCGTCACCGGCGCGGTTCTGCGGCGCCGGCACCCGGAGCCGCTGCCGACCGAGCTGCTGCCGTACACCGCGCCCGCCGAGCCGTCACCGTCCTACCTGCACCTGGTGGCGCGGAGCGAACTCATGACCCTGACGCGGCAGTTGGAGGCCCGGCGCGTGGACGTGGCGGCCGCCGCGCCCCGGCTGCGGGAGTGCCTGGACGCCGCGCTCCTCCTCGTCGGCGGTGACGCCGCCCGGCTCGACGACCCCGCGACCGCTCCGCGGGACCCGGCGGCCCTGGTGGCCGTGACGGTCCTCGCCCGGGCGGGCCGGGCCGCGCTCGCCGGGCAGGTGGACGACGCGTGCTGCGGCGTGAACCCGCTGCACGGCCCGGCGGTCGCCCGGCACCACGTGCGGGTCGCGGCCGAGGGTCCGCACCGGCGGATGCTTCCGGTGTGCGCGGAGTGCAAGGACCTGGCCGTCGCGGAGCCGCGCACGATCCCGGCGCTGCTGCTGCGGCTGCCCGGCGCGCGGGAGCCGTACTTCGACGGCGAGGGCCCCCTGTCGGCCGTGCCGCGGGGTGTCGCGGGGCTGGTCGCCGCCGTGCGGGCGCAGCGGAGCGGGGCGGCGGCTACCTGACCTTCGCCATGCGGGCCACGGGGTTGCCCTCCGCCGCGCTGTCGGAGGAGTAGGTGAGGTCGTCGCCCGTGGGGGTGAGGCGGATGGTGTGGGGCTCGGGATTGCAGCCGGCGTGGTTGCTCTCGTCGCCCACGGACGTGGCGACGACCTCCCGGTCCGTGACCTGCTTCAGGGTGAGGACATCGAGACAGACCCCGCCGAGCAGGTCGGTCTGCCGCAGCCGTCCCAGCTCGCCGCCCACGGCGGCCCGCTGGACCGTCAGCCGGAAAGTCCCCATCGGCAGCTTGCCGTCGAGCCCGCTGCCCGGGCCCTCCCAGGTGCCGAGGTAGCGCTCGGGCAACGCGGCGGGCCCCGCGCCGACGCTCGCACTGGCACTGGCACTTGCGCTGGCACTCGCGCTGGCGCTCGACGTGGCCGCCGGCGGTGCCGAATAGGCGTCACCGGTCGGGTCGCCCTCGTTCCCGCCACCACCCTCCCCCGGCAGCAGGTCGAACAGGAACACCGAGCCCAGCGTGACCGCCGCCATCGCCCCGGCGACGGCCAGCGCGACGGTGCAGCTCAGTCGCCGCCCGCGGCCGCCCTCACCCGGCGTCGCGGCGGCCGCCACGGTCACGGAGACCCGCCCCGGCTGCTCGTCGGCGTCGCGGGGCGCGGGAACCGCGTCGACCGGCGGCGACACCATCACTGGCGGCGGCCCGAACTCCCCCACGGTCACGGGCGCCTTCACCTCCGCCCCCGCCGAACCGCCGTCCGGCGCCCTCCCCTCCGCCGGGCCTCCGTCGGCCACCGCCGAACCGCCGGCCCCCACCCCTGCCCCGCCCCCCGCCGAAGCGGAGTCCTTCCCCGCCGGCGCAGAGGCCTCCCCCGCCGACACGCCGCCGCCCCCCGCCGAGAGATCCCCACCCCCCAGCGAAGGACTGCTGAAGCCGACCGGTCCGGACACCGGTCCCGCAAGCGGGGCGGGCCCGCCGGCCGGGCCCGCCCCGGCCGCCTCCAGGTTCAGCAGCGCGACGGCGCTCCGCCCCACCTGTTCCACCACCGGCCCCGGCAGCCAGCCGTCCGCCACCAGCCGTGCCGTGCCGCGCGGAGCGAGCCAGCGGGCCACCTCGGCGGGGGCCGGCCGGGCGGACGGGTTCTTGTCCAGGCACGCCGCCACGACCTCCCGCAGCTCACCGTCGAGCGCGCCGAGCACCGGTTCCTCGTGGACGACCTTGTAGAGCAGGGAGGCCGAGGAGTCCCCGGGGAAGGGCGGCTCGCCGGTCGCGGCGTACGCCAGGACCGCCCCCAGCGAGAAGACGTCGGCGGCGCCCGCGACCCCCTCGCCGAGGATCTGTTCGGGTGCCATGTAGCCGGGGGAGCCGACCGACACGCCGGTCGACGTCAGGGACGCGGTGCCGTCGGTGGCGCGTGCGATGCCGAAGTCGATCAGGAGGGGGCCGTCGACGGTGAGCAGGACGTTGGACGGCTTGACGTCCCGGTGGACCAGTCCGAGGTCGTGCACCGCCGCCAGCGCCTCGGCGAGGCCGGCCCCCAGCACCCGGGCGGTGTGGTCGGGCAGCGCGCCGCCGCCGGCGACGGCGGCGGCGAGGGAGGGACCCGCCGCGTACGCGGTGGCGACCCAGGGGACCGGCGCCTCGGGGTCGGCGTCCAGCACGGGCGCGGTCCAGGCGCCTCCGACCCGCCGGGCGGCCTCGACCTCGCGCCGGAAGCGGGCGCGGAACTCCTCGTCGAGCGCGAGGTGCGGGTGGACGATCTTCACGGCGACCGTGCGGCCGCCGCCGCTGCGTCCCACGTAGACGCGGCCCATCCCGCCGGAGCCGAGCCGGCCGAGCAGCCGGTAGGGCCCCACGGCGGTGGGTTCGTCGGCTCCCAGCGGCTGCATGACGTCCACCCTGCGTCCCCCTTGCCCCGTGCGCCTCACCCCGTCCGCCCGGCCGGTCGGCCGGCCGGTTCCGGCCGGCACTCCAGCAGGGTAGTGACCGCGCGGTCACGGCTGAAGCAGGTCCACCTTCACGTCGGCGGGGAAGCCGGTCGTCGGCCCGACGCGCCGGGCGAACTCCGTCACGGCCTCCAGCTGGGGCGCGCCGAAGCGGAAGTCGAGGGTGGTGAAGTACCGCTCCAGGACGCTTTCGTCGAAGGCCTCCCAGCGGGCCGCCTGTTCGGCGACCTTGCCGACCTCCTCCAGGGAGAGGTTGCGGGAGGCGAGGAAGGCCTCGTGGACCCGCCGGGTGATGACCGGTTCGCGCTCGAGGTAGTCGCGGCGGGCGGCCCACACCGCGAAGACGAACGGCAGGCCGGTCCACTCCTTCCACAGGGCGCCGAGGTCGTGCACCTGGAGCCCGTACCGGGGCCCGTCCAGCAGGTTGGCGCGCAGGGCCGCGTCGCCGATGAGGACGGCCGCGTCGGCCTCCTGCATCATCAGGCTCAGGTCGGGCGGGCACGTGTAGTACTCGGGCCGGACGCCGAAGCGGTCGGACAGCAGCAGCTGGGCCAGGCGCACGGAGGTGCGGGAGGTGGAGCCCAGGGCGACCCGGGCGCCGTCCAGCCGGTCCAGCGGGACCTGGGACACGATCACGCAGGACATCACCGGGCCGTCGCATCCGACGGCGATGTCGGGGAAGGCGACCAGGTCGTCCGCGTTCTTGAGGAACTCGACGAGGGTGATCGGACCGATGTCGAGGTCACCGTGCACCAGCCGCTCGCTGAGCTTCTCCGGGGTGTCCTTCGTGAGCTCGAAGTCGAGGAGCGTGCCGGTTCTCGCGAGCCCCCAGTACAGGGGCAGGCAGTTCAGGAACTGGATGTGTCCGACGCGCGGCCGGGTGCGGGGATTGTCCACATCGCGAGGCTAGACCCCGGGGGGTGCGCCGCGGAGTCCGCCCCCCGGGGCAACCCGTTCACGGGGTCTTCAAACCTCCGGGTGACGTGATCTTGACCTCTGTTGCATTCGGCTGCCCGCGTGCTAGGCTCGCCGCAAGTTGCAGTTTGGTTTCCCTTGCAGTACAGAGCCTGCGGAGCATGTGACCGCGGGCTCTCGTCGTTTTCAGAAGTATGCAGTTGTGCAGCACTGTTTTCACACTTGCAGGTTCTGGAGCAGGGCAACCCTTTGGGCCCAAGGAGGGCTTATGGCTACCGGAACCGTTAAGTGGTTCAACGCCGAAAAGGGCTTTGGCTTCATCGCCCAGGAAGGCGGCGGCCCCGACGTCTTCGTCCACTACTCCGCGATCAACGCCTCGGGTTTCCGCTCCCTCGAAGAGAACCAGCAGGTCTCCTTCGACGTGACCCAGGGCCCGAAGGGCCCGCAGGCGGAGAACGTCACCCCCGTGTGATCGTTCTTCCCGTGTGATCGTCCTGCGTGTGAACGCAGTCTGAGTGCAGTACCCAAGGAGCCCCGCGCCGTTCGGCCGGGGCTCCTGCCTTTCCCGGCCCCGGCCCCTCGACTTCCGGTCCTGGCTCCTCGATCTCCGGTCCTGGCTCCTCGATCTCCGGCCCCTGGGCCTCCGGCCCCTTTCGGACGCGGCCGGCCAGGTGAATTCCCGGCGAACTCTCCCCCTCGCCCCTCTCCGGCGGCCGTCTCACACGTGCTGCATCACGAGCACGAACGTCGTCCCCGGCTCCAGCGCCTCGTACAGATGGGGGACGTCCCCCCGGTACGTCAGGTAGTCCCCGGGGTCCAGTTCCACCGTCTCGCCCACCGGCCCGGCCTTCACCCGCCCCGTGCTCACGATCAGGTGCTCGACCGTGCCCGGGATGTGCGGCTCCGACGCCCGGACCGCACCCGGCTCGGCCCTCAGGTGGTAGAGGTCGCGCCGGGCGCCGGGCGGGCTGGCCGACAGCAGGGTGGCGACGTAGTCGGCCTGATCCGAGGCGACCGCGGGTCCCCGGCCGGCGCGGACCACCCGCACGGCCGGGGCCGGCGGCTCCACCAGCACGCTGAAGGGGACGCCCAGCGCCACGGCCAGGGCCCAGACCGTCTCCACGCTCGGGTTCCCGCTCGCCGCCTCCAGCTGGGACAGCGTGGACTTCGCGATGCCGGCCCGTTTGGCGAGTTCGGACAGGGAGAGCCCGACCCGGGTGCGTTCACGACGCAACGAGGCGGCGATCCAGTCGAGGGGCAGGCGGGGGGGCGGGGGGGCGGCCTCGGTCATGTCGTTCGCTCCATCGGTATGTTCGTTCGCCTTGACGAACACCATCGTCTCTGTTCATTGTAGGAAACATGCGTTCGCTTCTCCGAACACCCTCGTTGCTCCGAAACCCGCTGGTCCGCGACAGTTCCCTGGTCTGGCTCGCCAGTGGTGTCGTCGGCGTCTCCTTCGGGGCGATCTCCGTCGCCGGGGGCCTGCCGGTGTGGGTGCCCGTGGTGATGTCCCTCGTCGTGTACGCGGGCTCCGCCCAGTTCAGCGCGGTGGGGGTGCTGCTGGCCGGCGGCGGTCCGGTCGCCGCCGCGGTGACCGGGCTGCTGCTCAACACCCGGACGGCCGCCTTCAGTCTCGCCGTCGCCGACCTCCTCGGCCCCGGCCGGGCGGCCCGCCTCCTCGGCGCGCACCTGGTGACCGACGAGACGGTCGCCTTCGCGCTCGCGCAGCCGGACCCGGCGCGGCGGCGGACGGCGTTCTGGGTCTCCGGCCTCGGCCTGTTCGCCGTGTGGAACGTGGGCGTGCTCGCCGGGGCGCTGGCCGGCGGGGCCCTCGGCGACACCGCCGCCTACGGCCTCGACGCCGCCTTCCCCGCCGTCCTCGTCGCCCTGGTCCTGCCCGCCCTGCGCGCGGACCGGCCGCTGCGGCGGGCGGCGTCCGTGGGTGCCGTCGTCGCCCTGGCGGCGACCCCCGCCGTCCCCGCCGGTGTCCCGGTGCTGCTGGCGCTCGCCGGGCTGTTTCTGTACGGCCGCGGGAAGGCCGCCGTATGAACGCGTCGGTCGTGGCGGTGATCCTGGTGCTGGCGGTCGGGACGTACGCCTTCCGGCTGGTCGGGCCCGCGCTGCACGGGCGGGTCGACCTGCCCGCCCGGGTGCAGGAGGTGCTGTCGGCGGGTGCGGTGGTGCTGCTGGTCGCGCTGCTGGCGACGGGGGCGCTGGCCGAGGGCGGCGGCTTCGCCGGGTGGGCCCGGCCGGCCGGGGTGCTGGTGGGCGCGGTCCTGGCCTTGCGGCGGGCGCCGTTCCCGGTGGTGGTGCTGGGGGCGGCCGTCTCAACGGCTTTGCTGCGCGCGGCGGGTGTGGCATGACAAGCTGATCATGTGGACAACTCCGAACAGCAGGACAACCCCTCTCCCGCCCCCCGCACGCCGGTGAACACACTGGCGCTCGGCATCTCGGCCGGCACGGCCGTCGGCGTCGCGCTCGGACTGACCGTCTTCGACAACCTCGGGCTCGGGCTCGCCCTGGGCCTGGGGCTGGGCACGGCCCTCGGCCTGGGCGCGGGCGCCGCCCGCGGACGCGGCGACAGCGGCGAGGAGGGTCCGGGGCTGCCACCGCAGTCATAGGCTCCGGCCATGACCGACACCGACTTCCTCACCGCCACCCGTACCTTCTATGACGCGATCGCCGAGGACTACGCCGACCGCTTCGGTGGCGCGATGGCGTTCAGGCCGATGGACCGCGCCGTGCTCGCGGCGTACGCCGAACTCGTCGGCGACGGCGGGAGGGTGGCCGACCTCGGCTGCGGTCCGGGACGGGTGACCGGGTACCTCGCCGGGCTGGGGCTCGCGATGTCCGGGCTGGACCTGTCGGAGTCGATGCTCGCGATCGCCCGGCGCGAGAACCCGGGGATCCCGTTCGCCCGGGGTTCGATGCTGGAGCTCGACGGCCATGCGGACGGTTCCCTCGACGGGGTCGTCTCCTGGTACTCCTCCATCCACACGCCGGTGGACCGGCTCCCCGCCCTCTTCGCCGAGTTCCGCCGTGTGCTGGCCCCGGGCGGACATCTGCTGCTCGCCTTCCAGGTCGGCGACGAGCCGAGGCGCCACGACCGTCCGTGGGGCCACCCGGTGGCCCTGGACTTCCAGCGTCGCAGTCCCGACGCGATGGCGGATCTGCTGACGGCGGCCGGCTTCGCCCTCCGCTCCCGGACGGTCCGCGAGCCCGAACCCGAGCTCGACGAGCAGGTCCCGCAGGCCTACCTCATCGCCCGCCGGCCCGCCTAGGACGTGTTCTGCCGGGCCCGGGCCGGGCGGTGGTGCCCGCCCCCCGGCCCGGCCTTCCCCCGCCAGGCGGCGAGGGCCGTCTGCGCCCGGTCCCGCCGCCCGCCCCGCGGCCCCTGTCCCTGGGACGGGCCGTCCGCCACCGGGACGCGCTCGGCCCGCCGGCCCGGGCCGTCGCCGACACGGTCGTCGAGAGCTGCGCTACCCGAGCGCGATCTCGGCCCACACCGTCTTGCCGACGTCCCGCTCCGTGACGCCCCACGTCCTCGCCAGCACGGTGACCAGGATCAGCCCCCGGCCCCCCTCCTCCTGCGGGTCCCGCACGATCCGCAGCTTCCGGTCCCCGCGCGTGTCACTCACCTCGACACGCAGCGTGTCCTCCGGGAGCAGCATGAGACGCAGCTCGAAGTCCCGCCCCGGCACCCGGCCGTGCGTGACGGCGTTCGCCGCCAGCTCCGCGACGACGTGCTGCGCGATGTCGCTCACCTCGCCGTCGTGGGGGTAGCCCCAGGCGTCGAGCTGCTGCGCGGCCAGCCGCCGGGCCAGCCGGGCGCCGCGCGGAGTGGAGCTCAGACGCAGGGCGAGGGTGGAGATCTGGGTGGAGATTTGCGAGTTCACGTGACTCAGCGTGGTCCGTTGTCTCTACGCTGCCCAGGGGCGACCCGGCGACTCTGCGTAGCCGTACGGCTGCGCTTCGATCTTCGTACGGGCCGTCGGACGTGACCACGAGGACGTGAAGGCGGGTGGGGCGTGAAGGACGAACGGGAGCGGAGGCCGGAGACACCGGCGGAGGCGGACGGGACGACGGGGTTGTTCACCGCACTGGGGAAGATGCTGAAGCTCTTCCGCGAGCGGAAGGGGCTCACGCAGAAGGAGTTCGGCCAGTTGGTGGGGTACGGCCCCGACGCGATCTCCTCCATGGAACGGGGAGTGCGGCTCATCCGCCCGGAGGTGCTGGAGAGCGCGGACGAACTGCTGGACGCCGGGGGTGTGCTGAAGGAGGCGGTGCCCGAGGTGCGCGAGGCGATGGGGAGGGTTCGGACGCGGCATCCGGAGTGGTATCGGGGGTACGCGGCCATGGAGGCGGAGGCACTTGAGCTGCATCACTACTCCAACAATGCCGTGCACGGCCTCCTCCAGACGTGCGAGCACGCATACGCGGTGTTCGCGAAGCGACGGCCCTTCCTGAACGCGGAGACGATCGAGAGGCGAGTCGCCGACCGGCTCTCGCGACAGCAGATCTTCGAGCGCTGGCCCGCGCCCATCGTGAGCTACGTGGTCGAGGAGGCCGTGCTGGACCGGCCTATCGGCGGACGGGAGGTACACGCGGGGCAGTTGCAGCACCTGCTGAACGTGAGCCTTCGACAGAACGTCGAGATCCAGGTGATGCCGACCCGAGTGGACGAACACCCCAACCTGGGCAGTTCGTTCAACCTGCTGACGCCCAAGAAGCACGCCCAGGTGGCATACACCGAGGCCCAGGGCTACCCCCGGCTGATCACCGACCCGGAAGAGGTCCGCAAGATCGCTGACCGCTGTGGAATTATGCGAGCGATGGCTCTCTCGCCCAGGGAGACCCGCACGTTGATCGAAAAGAAGCTGGAGGAGCTATGAGCAGCGAGGGCCTCACCTGGTTCAAGTCCAGCTACAGCGACGGCGAAGGCGGGGACTGCCTGGAGGCCGCCTACACCTGGCGCAAGTCGACCCACAGCGACGGCGAAGGCGGCGAGTGCCTCGAGGTCGCCGTCTGCCCCGACACCGTCCATGTCCGCGACTCCAAGAACCCCAGCGGGCCCCGCATCGGTCTCTCCCCCACCGCCTGGGCGGACTTCCTCACGCACGCCGGGGCGGTCTGACGCGTCGCCACGTGTCCTCCGTCAGCACGGTCGGCGCCGCCCATGCCGTCTCGAACGCCTCGCGGGCGAAGACGAAGGGGCCGATCCCGAGCTCTCCCCACTGCTCGCGCTGCGGCTGCCGGAAGGACGACCAGGTGATCGTCGTCGGCGTCACCGTGATCCGGGCGAGCAGCGGCCAGCACTGCCAGATGCCGCACGGGCAGCCGAGGAGCGGGGCGCTGTCGGCGGCGGTGCCGAAGTGGTGGGGGCGGTCGGCGAGGTCCGGTACGCCGAGGCCGTCGTACTGGTCGCGCAGCGTCTCGGCGAGCTCGGCCTCGTCGTCCTCGTCCTCGAACTCGCCCTCCAGTTCCCGCCGCCACAGCTCCCGTGTCGCCTCCGCCGCGTACGCGCGCAGGTCCCTGTCGTCGACCCGGACGCCCCAGAGCAGGGAGACCGGGTCCTCGGACCAGGGGTACTGGAAGAACTCGACGGTGTTCACGGTCCCTGGGTATACAGGCTTTCCACCGTCTGGGCGAAGTCCCGCATGATCGCCTCGCGCCGCAGCTTCATCGACGGCGTGAGGTGGCCGTCCGTCTCGGAGAAGTCCCGGGGCAGCACGGCGAACCGGCGGATCGACTCCGGGCGGGACACCAGCTTGTTGGCCTCGTCGATCGCGCGCTGGAGGACGGCGTACAGCTCCTCGTCGCCGATCAGCAGCTCGACCGGCACCGGGTGCTTGCCGTTCATGTTGCGCCAGTGGGTGAGGCCGTCAGGGTCGATGGTCAGCAGCGCGGAGACGTAGGGGCGGCCGTCGCCGAGGACCATCGCCTGGGAGATGAGGGGGTGCGAGCGCAGCCAGTTCTCCAGCGGGGCGGGGGCGACGCTCTTACCGCCCGCCGTGATGATCATCTCCTTCTTGCGGCCGGTGATGGTGAGGTAGCCCTCGTCGTCGAGTTCGCCGATGTCCCCGGTGGCGAGCCAGCCGTCGGGGGCGGCGGACACGACACCGCCCGCCGCCGGGTCCCAGTAGCCGCGCAGGACGTGGTCGCCGGCGATGAGGATCTCGCCGTCGGCGGCGATGCGGATCTTCGTGCCGGGCATCGGCCAGCCGACCGTGCCCAGGCGGGGCTTGAGCGGTGGCGTCACGGTCGACGCGCCGGTCGTCTCCGTCAGGCCGTAGCCCTCGTAGATCTCGATGCCGGCGCCGAGGTAGAACGCGGCGAGGCGGCGGCCGAGGGGCGAGCCGCCGCAGATGGCGTGCCGGACCCGGCCGCCCATGGCGTTGCGGATCCGGCGGTAGACCAGTGGATCGTAGAAGGTGCGGGCGGCGCGCAGGGTGGCGGCGGGGCCGTGCCCGGTGCCGGTCTTCTGCGCCTCGACGGCCTCGCCGTAGCGGACGGCGACGTTCACGGCGCGGTCGAAGGAGGTCAGCCGGCCGCCCGCCTCGGCCTTGGCGCGGGCCGTGTTGAAGATCTTCTCCAGCATGTACGGGATGGCGAGGAGACAGGTGGGTCTGAACGCGGCCAGGTCCGGGAGGAGGTGCTCGGACTTCAGGCTCGGCGCGTGGCCGAGGCGGACGCGGGCGCGGACGCAGGCGATGGCCACCATCCGGCCGAAGACGTGGGACATGGGGAGGAAGAGCAGGACGGACAGGTCCTCGCCGTCGGACTTGAACACCGGGTAGAGCAGTTCGATGGCGTTGTCGATCTCGGCGAAGAAGTTGCCGTGGGTGAGCGCGCAGCCCTTGGGGCGGCCGGTGGTGCCGGAGGTGTAGATGAGGGTGGCGAGGGTGTCGGGCACCAGCATGCCCCGGCGGACGTCGACCTCGGCGGTGGGCACGTGCTGCTCGCCCAGTTCGGCGAGGCGCTCGACGTGCCCCTTGTCGATGACCCAGACGTGCTCGAGGTCGGGCAGCCGGTCGCGTTCGGGGCCGAGGGCGGCCGCCTGGCCGACCGTCTCGGTGATCAGGGCGACGGCGCCGGAGTCCTGGAGGATCCAGCGGACCTGGAAGACGGAGGACGTGGGGTAGACGGGGACGGTGACCAGGCCGGCGGCCCAGGCGGCGAAGTCGAGCAGCGTCCACTCGTAGCGGGTGCGGGCCATGACGGCGACACGGTCGCCGGGCGTCAGGCCCTCGGCTATCAGCCCCTTGGCCACGGCGAGGACCTGCGCGGCGAACTCCGCGGCCGTGACGTCCAGCCACCGCCCCTCCTCGGTCCTGCGGCTGAGGACCACCGCGTCCGGGACGGCGGCCGCGTTGTCGAAGGGCAGGTCGGCGAGCGAGCCGTACGTCACGGGACGCGCGAACGGCGGAACGGACGCCTCCCGCACGGCCCCGTCCAGCCGTCGGGTCTCGGGTTCCACGAGGGCGCGGGGAGCGTCGAAGTCTGCGGAGGTGGAGTACGGGGTGGACACGGGCAGCTCCCTGGGCGTGCAGCGACGAACTGCTTGCTGCATGACGTACGTGCCTCACACGTCGAGGCGTTCAACCGGGACGGAACCGCAGAAAGGGGTTACCGACGGTTAGGTAGGGGATCGTACGGGGCCCACGTGTGGGGGGTGTGCGGGTTCGGGGGTGGTCCGGGGCCAGGCCTGTGCAATCTCGTGAGTTACGTGAGTGACCCTCACGTACCCCACACGCCCTCCTGACCTAGACTTACCCCGGGTAACCTTACTTCGGAGTCAGCACCTGGGTCCGGGTCCGCTGGAGATCCGGGCACATGTCCTCGCGCGATCCAGGCAGACCGAGGGAGACCGACATGGCCGACCGCTATCTGAACTTCACCGGCACCGCACCCGGACGTTTCCTCACCCGGCGCCTGGGACTGCCCCAGCCGACGGCCCTGCGCCGCTGGTCCCCCGAACACCCGTCGCTGCCGGGCGGGTTGCTGCACCTGACGGCCGGATCGTCGTCCCTGGACGCGGCACCCGTCCTGGCGCGCACGGGACTCGGCCCGGCGGACGGCGCGGAGCCGGTCGCCGCGGTCGTCCTCGACGCGACCGGCGTGCGGGACGTCGACGGGCTCGCGCAGGTGCACGCGGCCCTGCACCCCGTCCTGCGGTCGGTCGCGGACAGCGGGCGGATCGTCGTCCTCGGCGCGCCGCTCGACCCCGAGGGCACCGACCACCACCGGGCCGCCGCCCAGCAGGCACTGGAGGGCTTCACCCGCTCCCTCGGCAAGGAGATCGGCCGGGGCAGGACCGTCAACCTCGTCCGCCTGACGGACGCCTCCGCCGCCGAGTCCACCCTGCGCTTCCTGCTCTCCCCCAGGTCGGCGTACGTCAGCGGCCAGGTGATCCGGGTGGCCGGCGGCCCGGGCCACCACGAGGTTCCCGCCCCCGACGACCCGGACCGGCCGTTCGCCGGCCGCACAGCCCTGGTCACCGGCGCCGCGCGGGGCATCGGCGCGGCGGTCGCCGGGACGCTGGCGCGGGACGGCGCGCGGGTCGTCGTCCTCGACGTGCCGCAGGCCGAGGCGGAGGCGCGACGGCTCGCCGAACGCCTCGGCGGTGGAGCCACGGCCCTCACCCTGGACATCACGGCCGCCGACGCCGGCGAGCGGATCGCCGCCGAACTCCCCGACGGACTGGACGTGTTGGTCCACAACGCGGGCATCACCCGGGACCGACGACTGGTCAACATGCCCGCGGAACGGTGGAGTCCCGTCCTGGAGGTCAACCTCGCGAGCGTGCTGCGCGTGACCGACGCGCTGTTCGCCAAGGGCACGCTGCGGGCGGGCGGACGGATCGTGGCCACCGCGTCCATCGCGGGACTCGCGGGCAACGCGGGCCAGACCAACTACTCGGCGAGCAAGGCGGGCGTGGCCGGCCTGGTCCGCGCCCTCGCCCCGCGCGCCCTGGCCGAGCACGGGGTGACGGTCAACGCGGTGGCCCCCGGTTTCATCGAGACGCGGATGACGGCCGCGGTGCCGCTGCTGATCCGCGAGGCGGGACGCCGCATGAACTCCCTCGCCCAGGGCGGACTGCCCGTCGACGTCGCCGAGACCACGGCCTGGCTCGCGCACCCCGGCTCCGGCGCGGTGAACGGGCAGGTCGTGCGGGTGTGCGGCCAGAGCCTGCTGGGGGCGTGATGACCACCCTGACCGCCGCCCCGTCCCTCGGCCCCCTGCTCGCCCGCGGGGCCCTGCTGTCCCCCTTCAAACGGCCCCGCCCCGGCGCGGACTTCAGCGGCCCGCTGCTGAAGCTGCCCGCTCTCGGTGTCGACCTGGCCCGTCTCGCCGTCTACGAGCGGGTGTGCGGCTTCGCCCCGACCGGCGACGACGCCCTCCCCGCCACCTACCCGCACGTCCTGGGCTTCCCGCTGGCCATGCGCCTGATGAGCGGCCGCGACTTCCCGCTGCCGCTGCTGGGCCTGGTCCACACGTCGATCGAGATCACCCGCCACCGCCCGCTGAGCGCCACCGAGCGCTACGACCTCGCCGTGCACGTCGACCACCTGGCGCCGCACCGACGGGGCACGCAGGCGTCCGTCGTCACCGAACTGCGGCAGGGCGCGGACGTCGTGTGGGAGTCGACGAGCACCTATCTGGCCCGGCACCGCACACCGCCCGGACCCGCAGTCCCCGAGGGACCCGCCGAGCCCGGGGCGCCCGGGGTGGCCGCCGCCGATGCTCCGGGGCGGGACCCCCTGCCGGTGCTGGACGAATGGCGGCTCGCCGCCGACGTGGGCCGCCGGTACGGGGCCGTCTCCGGCGACCGCAACCCCATCCATCTGCATCCGCTCACCGCCCGCCTCTTCGGCTTCCCGCACGCCATCGCCCACGGCATGTGGACCGTCGCCCGCTGCCTCGCCGCCCACGGCACCCCGCAGGCGGTACGGGTCACGGCGGAGTTCCGGGCGCCCGTCCCCCTGCCGAGCACCGTGGCCTTCGCGGCGGACGGCCGACGCTTCGAGCTGCGCGGGACGGACGGGGCCGGCCGGGTGCACGTGAGGGGGCGGGTGGATCCGCTGCCCTGAGACGGGACTCCGGGTCAGGTCTCCGGGCCAGGGTTCCGGGTCAGCGCTCCGTAGCGGGCTCCGGGTCAGCGCTCTGGGTCAGCGCTCCGGGCGGGGCTCCGGGTCAGGGCTCTGGGTCAGCGCTCCGGACGGGGCTCCGGGTCAGCGCTCTGGGTCAGCGCTCCGGGCGGGGCTCCGGGTCAGGGCTCTGGGTCAGCGCTCCGGACGGGGCTCCGGGTCAGCGCTCCGGACGGGGCTCCGGGTCAGGGCTCTGGGTCAGCGCTCCGGACGGGGCTCCGGTGCAGGATCCGGGTCAGGGCTCGGGAGCGGCCAGGGGTGGCCCGTCATCAGGTTGCCCAGGCCGGCCCAGGCGAAGTTCATCAGGGTCGCCGCCGCCTGGCGGGCCGTGACGCCGTCCGTGGTGTTGGCCCAGGCCGCCAGGGACTCGGCGGCGCCGACCAGTGCCTCGGCGAGGCCGGCGACCTCGTGGTCGGGGAGGGTGGGGTCCCGGTGCGCGTCGCGCGCGGCGACGGCGATGAGCTGGGTGACGAACGCGACGATCTCCTCGCGCATCGCCCTGACCTCGGCCGCGAAGGGCTCGCCGTGGGTGCGGGCCTGGAGGTGCAGGACGGACCAGGCGTGCGGGTGCCGTGCCGTGTGGGCGAAGAACGCCAGCAGGCCGTCCCAGAGCTGGCGGTCGGCGGGCAGGTCGGTGCGCACACCGGAGCGGACGGCCTCGACCAGCGCCCGGGCTTCCCGGCGGATGCAGGCGGTGAAGAGGTCCTCTTTGGAGTTCAGGTACAGGTAGACCAACGGCTTGGACACGCCCGCCAGTTCGGCGATCTCGTCCATCGACGCGGCCATGTACCCCCGTCGCCCGAAGATCTCCACGGCTGCGTCCAGCATCTGCTGCTCACGGACCGCACGCGGCATCCGCTTCGTCTTCACGGCACCCATGGGGCAAGACTAGTTGGGGGGACGGGGCGGTGACCCCCTCGCGCGGTACGGCCCCTAGGACGCCTGCGCCTGACCCTGTGCGGTGTCGACCGCCTCGTCCTCCTGGGAGCGGTTGGCCTCCAGGTTGGCCTTCATCCGGTCCACGCGCCGCACGACCGTCTCCGAGGCGCGGTCGCGCTCCTTGCGCAGCACCACGAAGCTGATCGGCGCGGAGAGCACCAGCGAGAGCAGGACGATCCACATGCCGTTCGACGAGCCGAGGCCGCGCGGGAAGACGCCGAAGTAGACGAGCCCCCAGACGGCCACGAGGCAGCCCGCGAAGACACCGAGGCGCATCAACGTGTAGCGGAGCATCTCAATACCACTCTTCCGATCCAAAAGGGGCCGTCGTCCAGTGAAGCACGCCGGGCGGCCGATCGTGCAGCGGGGGCGGGCCGCGCGGGCGGTCACCTCAGCGGCAGCAGCATGACGATGTCCTCGCGGTCGTCGCCCGGCGCCACGCGGATCG
Source organism: Streptomyces sp. NPDC030143 (assembly GCF_055573695.1). Lineage (NCBI taxonomy): Bacteria > Bacillati > Actinomycetota > Actinomycetes > Kitasatosporales > Streptomycetaceae > Streptomyces > Streptomyces sp. NPDC030143. The sequence continues at coordinate 69,054 of NZ_JBVIAY010000021.1, read as the reverse complement.
CGTCCGGTACCCGGCCGACCTCCTGGTAGCCGCAGGAGGCGTAGAAGTGCTCCAGGCCGAGGCCGCCGCGGCAGGTGAGCCGTATCGCGTCGATGCCGTCCAGGCCGCGGGCCGCGTCGGCGGCGGCCGCCAGCAGGGCACGGCCCTGGCCGGTGCCCTGGCAGCGGGGGTGGACCATCACGGTGTAGAGCCACAGCCAGTGGGTCATCAGCCGGTGCGTGTTGAGGGTGAGGAACGCTGCCGCCGCGACCCGCCCGTCCGCGTCCTGTCCCACCAGCAGCCGGGTGCGGCCCTCGGCCATCTGCACGAGATGCTGCACCAGCGCCGGCCGCCCGTCCTCGCGCGTCACCGGTGGCACGAAACCGACGGCCCCGCCCGCGTTCACCACGTCCGTCCACAGGTCGAGGAGGCCGTCGCGCAGGCCGGGGGTGAAGGCCGGGTCGAGAGTGAAGGTAAGCGGCACCCTGGCATTCTAGCCATTACGTCGGCTTGTACGACAAAGCGCGGGCGGCCACCGTCAGGTCCGCCACCAGCCCCTCGTACGCGGCCTCGCGGTCGTCGGAGCGCAGCACCGAGGAGGGGTGGACGGTGGGGACCAGCCGCTCGGGGCGGCCGTGGATCTCCCGCTCCAGCACCGTCCCGCGCACCTCGGTGACCCTGAACGACGACCCCAGCAGCGCCTTGCCGGCCGTCGCGCCCAGCACCACGACCAGCTCGGGCTCCACCGACGCCAGCTCGGCGGCCAGCCAGGGGCCGCACGCCGCCGCCTCCCGCAGGGTGGGCGCCTTGTGGATGCGGCGCTTGCGGGGCTCGGCCCGCGTGAACTTGAAGTGCTTCACGGCGTTGGTGACGTACGCCTCGGCCGGGTCGATGCCGGCCTCGGCGAGGGCGCGGTCCAGCAGTTTCCCGGCGGGGCCGACGAAGGGTCTGCCCTGGCGGTCCTCCTGGTCACCGGGCTGCTCACCGACGAGCATGACGCGGGCGTGCGGGGAGCCCGCGCCGAACACGGTCTGGGTGGCGTCCCGGTGCAGGGGGCAGCCCCGGCAGTCGGCGGCGGCCTTGCGCAGGGCCGTCAGACCGCCGCGGTCGGGGAGGAAGGGTTCGGCGGTGTAGGCGTCCTCGGGCGCGCGCGTGGTGACCATGGGGCCCGAGTACCCGCGCGGTGACGTCGGTCCCACGTGTGCGCCGGTGGGCGCATCCGGCCCCGCCCGCCGAGGACGCCGAGCACGGGCGGAGCCGCACGGACACCGGCCCGGCACCCCGCGGCGGGCCCGCCGCCTCGCGCGGTCACACGCGCATCGGCTGCGGGGACTCCCTGCGGGACGCGTCCGGGCCCGGGTACTCGCGGATGATCTCGTACCGCGTGTTCCGCTCCACCGGGCGGAAGCCCGCGTCGCGGATCAGGTCGAGGAGGTCCTCGCGGGTCAGCTTGTTCGGGGTCCCGTAGTTGTCCGCGTCGTGGGTGATCTTGTACTCGACGACCGAGCCGTCCATGTCGTCCGCGCCGTGCTGGAGCGCGAGCTGCGCGGTCTGGACGCCGTGCATCACCCAGAAGACCTTGACGTGCGGGACGTTGTCGAACAGCAGCCGGGAGACCGCGAAGGTCTTCAGGGCCTCGGCGCCGGTCGCCATCTGCGTCCGGGCCTGGAGCCGGTTGCGGACCTTGCCGTCCTGCATGTCCACGAAGTCGTGCTGGTAGCGCAGGGGGATGAAGACCTGGAAGCCGCCCGTCTCGTCCTGGAGTTCACGCAGCCGCAGGACGTGGTCGACGCGGTGGCGCGGCTCCTCGATGTGGCCGTAGAGCATCGTGCACGGGGTCTTCAGCCCCTTCTCGTGCGCCAGGCGGTGGATGCGCGACCAGTCCTCCCAGTGGGTGCGGTGGTCGACGATGTGCCGGCGGACCTCCCAGTCGAAGATCTCCGCGCCCCCGCCCGTCAACGACTCCAGACCCGCGTCGATCAGCTCGTCGAGGATCTCGGAGGCGGTCAGCCCGGAGATCGTCTCGAAGTGGTGGATCTCGGTGGCGGTGAAGGCCTTGAGGGAGACGTCCGGCAGGGCCGTCTTCAGTTCGCGCAGCGAGCGCGGGTAGTAGCGCCACGGCAGGTTGGGGTGCAGCCCGTTGACGATGTGCAGCTCGGTCAGGTTCTCCGACTCCATCGCCTTGGCGAGCTTCACCGCCTCCTCGATGCGCATCGTGTACGCGTCCTTCTCGCCCGGCTTGCGCTGGAACGAGCAGTAGGCGCAGGACGCCGTGCACACGTTCGTCATGTTGAGGTGGCGGTTGACGTTGAAGTGCACGACGTCGCCGTTGAGCCGCGTCCGCACCTCGTGCGCCAGGCCGCCGAGCCACGCCAGGTCGTCCGACTCGTACAGCGCGATGCCGTCCTCGCGGGTCAGCCGCTCACCGGAGCGGACCTTCTCCTCCAGCTCGCGCTTGAGCCCGACGTCCATGATCATCCCTCTCGTAGACAGTCTCCGTAAACCGTACGCCCGCACCGCTAGACCTCTTCGGGAAGGTCACCCACCCGGTTCTCCCACTTGGTGGAGAGCACGATCGTGGTCCGGGTGCGGGAGACGCCCTTGGTGCCGCTGAGCCGTCGGATGATCTTCTCCAGACCGTCCACGTCGTTGGCCCGCACCTTGAGCATGAACGAGTCGTCGCCGGCGATGAACCAGCAGTCCTCGATCTCGCTCAGGTCCTTCATCCGCGCCGCCACGTCCTCGTGGTCGGCGGCGTCGGAGAGGGAGATGCCGATGAGGGCGGTGACACCGAGGCCGAGGGAGGCGGCGTTCACCGTGGCCCGGTAGCCGGTGATCACACCGGCCGCCTCCAGCCGGTTGATGCGGTCGGTGACGCTGGGTCCCGACAGGCCGACGAGGCGCCCCAGCTCCGCGTAGGAGGCCCGGCCGTTCTCCCTCAGGGCCTGGATGAGCTGCCTGTCCACCGCGTCCATGCGATCGAAGCCTTCCGAATGAGTTCCTGAAGTGATGAGAGGTACTGCGACTTGCTCAGAGGGCGTTCACGACGTCCGGGTTCCGGTGCCGCCGCCGAGATCGCCCTCCCAGCGGCGGTAGAGGCCGTGCGCGACACCGGCCGCGTCGAGGACCCGGCCCGCCACGAAGTCGACCAGGTCCTGGATGTGGGTGGCGCCCGCGTAGAAGGCGGGGGAGGCGGGCACCACGCTCGCGCCCGCGTCGTCCAGGGCGACCAGGTGGCGCAGGGTCTGCCCGTTCAGCGGGGTCTCCCGGACGGCGACGACCAGCGTCCGGCGCTCCTTCAGCGTCACGCTCGCGACCCGCTGGAGCAGGTCCTTGGAGAGCCCGAGGGCGACACCGGCGACACAGGCGGTCGAGGCCGGCACGATCAGCATGCCCTTCGCCGGGTACGAGCCGGAGGACGGGCCGGCCGCCAGGTCTCCCGCGTTCCAGTACCGCACCCCCGTGACGTCGACGTCGAAGGCGTCCGGCTTCCCGTCGGCCCCCCGGGCCAGCCACTCCCGCAGGTCGTCCCGCCAGTGCGCGTCCCGGAAGGAGATCCCCGTCTCGTCCAGCAGGGTGAGCCGCGAGGCCCGGCTGACCACCAGGTCCACCGCCTCGCCCCCGGCGAGCAGCGCCCGCAGCACAGCCGCGGCATACGGCGTACCGGACGCCCCGGACACCCCCACGATCCAAGGCACGCGCTGCGTTTCTCCTGCGTTCACACCTTGAGCGTACCGGTGGGCGGAAAGGTCTTCAGGACGGGTGGGGCCCGCGCTGCACGGTGCCCTCGCCCCCGCACGGCACCCGCCCTCACCCGAACGGGCTACACGGTGAGCCCCCGCACCACCAGGTCCAGCAGCGCGCACACGAACAGGGCGATGCCGATGAAGCCGTTGACGCTGAAGAACGCCCTGTTCACACGGGACAGGTCGTGCGGGCGAACGATCGTGTGCTCGTACACGAAGGCCCCCGCGACGATCACCAGGCCCAGCCAGAAGAAGGCGCCCGCGCCGGTGGCCACGGCGTACCAGACGAGGAGGGCCGTCGTGATCGCGTGGCAGACGCGCGCGCCGTGGATCGCCGCCGGGACGCCGAAGCGGGCCGGGACCGACATGACACCGATCTCGCGGTCGGACTCCACGTCCTGGCAGGCGTAGATCAGGTCGAAGCCGCCGATCCAGACGCCCACGGCGAGGCCGAGGATCACCGCGTCCCAGGACCAGGAACCGGTGACCGCCAGCCAGCCGCCGACCGGGCCCATCGCCTGGGCCAGGCCCAGGATGGCCTGCGGGAAGTTCGTGAACCGCTTGCCGTAGGGGTAGACCACCATCGGGATCACGGCGACGGGGGCCAGCGCCAGGCACAGCGGATTGAGCAGGGCCGCCGAGCCCAGGAAGACGGCCAGCGCGAGCAGCGCACCGGTCCAGGCGTGCCGTACCGACATCGCGCCGGTCACCAGTTCACGCTGGGCCGTCCGCGGGTTCCTCGCGTCGATCTCGCGGTCGATGATCCGGTTGACCGCCATCGCGAACGTGCGCAGGCCCACCATGCAGACCGTGACGAGGAGCAGGCGGCCCCAGTGGATCTCGCGGTCCGTCCGGAACATCGCCGTGAGGGAGGCGATGTAGGCGAAGGGCAGCGCGAAGACCGAGTGCTCGATCATCACCAGGCGCAGGAACGCCTTGGTGCGCCCCGGCCGGGGCACCGCGGCGGAGGCGCCGCTCACAGCCCGTACTCCTTCCAGCGGCGGTCGACGAGGGCCGCCGTGCCGGGGTCCGACAGGACCATGTCCGGCCAGCCGCCGTCGCGCGTGTAGCCCTCCTCGGGCCACTTCCTCGTCGCGTCGATACCCGCCTTGCCGCCCCAGAACTGCTGGTAGGAGGCGTGGTCGAGGTGGTCGACGGGGCCCTCGACGACACTGAGGTCGCGCGCGTAGTCGGTGTTGCCGAGGGCGCGCCAGGCGACCTCGTGCAGGTCGTGGACGTCGCAGTCGGAGTCGACGACCACGATCAGCTTGGTCAGCGACATCATGTGGGCGCCCCAGATCGCGTGCATCACCTTCTGCGCGTGCTTGGGGTACTTCTTGTCGATCGAGACGATCGCGCAGTTGTGGAAGCCGCCGGCCTCGGGCAGGTGGTAGTCCACGATGTCCGGGACGATGATCTTGAGCAGCGGCAGGAAGAAGCGTTCCGTCGCACGGCCGAGCGGGCCGTCCTCCGTCGGCGGGCGGCCGACGACGATCGACTGGAGCAGCGGCCGCTTGCGCATCGTCACGCAGTCGATCGTCAGCGCCGGGAACGGCTCCTGCGGCGTGTAGAAGCCGGTGTGGTCGCCGAAGGGGCCCTCGGGCAGCATCTCGCCCGGCTCCAGCCAGCCCTCCAGGACGACCTCCGCCTGCGCCGGCACCTGGAGCGGGACGGTCTTGCAGTCGACCATCTCGATCCGCCTGCCCGCGAGGAACCCGGCGAACAGGTACTCGTCGATGTCGCCGGGCAGGGGGGCGGTGGAGGCGTAGGTCACGGCGGGCGGGCAGCCGAAGGCGATGGCGACCGGGAGGCGCTCGCCGCGCCGGGCCGCCACCTGGTAGTGGTTGCGGCTGTCCTTGTGGATCTGCCAGTGCATGCCGATCGTGCGCTTGTCGTGGCGCTGGAGGCGGTACAGGCCCAGGTTGCGGATGCCGCTCTCCGGGTCCTTGGTGTGGGTCAGGCCCAGGTTGAAGAAGGAGCCGCCGTCCTTCGGCCAGGTGAACAGGGCGGGCAGCCGCTCCAGGTCCACGTCGTCGCCGTGCAGGACGACCTCGTGCACCGGGGCGTCCTTCACCTTCTTCGGCGGGACGTGCGCCATCGCGCCCAGCTTGCCGAAGGCCTCCCGCACGCCCACGAAGCCGTGCGGCAGCTCCGGCCTGAGCAGCCCGCCGATCTTGTCGCTGATCTCCGCGTACGACGTCAGCCCGAGCGCCTTCAGCAGGCGGCGGTCGGTGCCGAACACGTTCATCGCGAGCGGCATGGCGGACCCGCGGACGTTCTCGAAGAGCAGCGCGGGCCCGCCGGCCTTCTGCACCCGGTCGACGATCTCCCCGACCTCGAGATACGGATCGACCTCCGCCTTGACGCGCTTGAGGTCGCCTTCGCGTTCCAGTGCCCTGAGCAGGGAACGAAGATCGTCGTAAGCCATGGGGCCAAGTATCCCCGAGCGACTACCCTGGCCCAGTACCTGGGGCCCGTGCTCGTGGCCCCGACGACCACTTCGCTGGAGAGGCCCCATGCTCCGGGTACTGATGTTCCTCGTGCCGCTGGCGCTGAGCGTGTACGCGTTCATCGACTGCATCAGCACCAAGGACGACGAGATCCGCCACCTGCCCAAGCCGCTGTGGGCGATCCTCGTGCTGCTCTTCCCGCTGGTCGGATCGGTTTCCTGGCTGATCGCCGGCAAGCGGCGCAGCCCGGCCGCCGAGGGCTGGTCCGGGGTCCGCGGCGGCGCCGGCCGGGCCGACCGGCGGTGGGTCGCGCCCGACGACAACCCCGAGTTCCTGAAGTCCCTCGACGGCGAGGACGACGACACGGACGGCACGGGGAAGAACAAGCGGGACGACTCCTGACGTGGAGCTGCGGCTGCTGGCCACGTTCGAGAAGGTCGCGACCGTCCTGAGCTTCACCCGGGCCGCCGCGGAGCTGAACTACGCCCAGTCCAGTGTGACCGGCCAGGTCCGCGCCCTGGAGGACTCCCTCGGCACCCAGCTCTTCGACCGGCTCGGCAGCCGCATCCGGCTCACCGAGGCCGGCGAGCGGCTGCTGCCGTACGCGCGGCGGATGCGGGAGCTCGCCGACGAGGCGCGGGCGGCGGTCACCGACGGGGAGGAACCCTCCGGGACCCTCGCGATCGGCACGATGGAGTCGCTGACCTCCTACCGGCTGCCGCCGCTGCTCGAACTCTTCCACCACCGGTACCCGAAGGTGCGGCTGACGCTGCGCACCACCCTCGGGGACGAGACCCGGCAGGCGCTGCGGCAGGGAACGTACGACGTGGGGTTCCTGATGGAGCCCGAGACCGAGCACGCCGGCCTGGAGAGCGAGGTGCTCGCCGTCGAGCCGCTGGTGCTGGTGGCCGCGCCCGGACACCGGCCGGCCGGGACACCGCTCGCCACGTCCGACCTGCTCGGCGAGTCGCTGCTCGCCACCGAGCCGGGCTGCGCCTACCGGGACCTGTTCGAGCGGGAGCTGACGGCGCTGGCCCCCGTGGAGTTCCGGGAGTTCGGCACGATCGAGGCCACCAAACGCGCGGCGGCGGCCGGCCTCGGCATCGCGCTGCTGCCCGAGGTGACGGTCGCCGCCGAACTGGACGGGGGCTCGCTGGTCCGGCTGCCGTGGGAGCCGCCGTTCACGCTTCGCACGCAGGTGGCGTGGCGGGCCGGAAAGCGGCTTCCGGCGCATGCCCGGCTGTTCCTCGAGCAGGCGCGGCGGCTCGTGGCCGAGGAAGCGTGACCTTCAGACTCGCCAGCACGATCAGCGGCACGCCCAGCGCCTGGACGAGGCCGATGCGGTGGCCGTACACCGTCGCGTCCACGACCATCGCGACGGCCGGGTAGACGAAGGCCAGCACAGCGATCTTGGACGTCGGCAGCTGGGCGTAGGCGGCGTACATCAGGACGTACATCAGGCCGGTGTGGATCAGGCCGAGGCCCACCAGCCAGCCCGCGTCGGCACCCGTGCCGCGCAGGACGGCGACGTCGGCGAAGGGCAGCAGGAGCGGGATGCCCACGACGACCTGGACGAGGGCGATCAGATGGGGCCGCACCCCCGTGATCTGTTTGGTGACGACGGTGGACAGGCCGTACAGCAGGGCGGCCAGCAGGGCCTGTCCGACGCCGAGGAGGTACCGGCCGTCGCCGCCCGTGACGTCGGCCGGGGTGACACCCGAGACGAGGACCAGCCCGGCGAAGGCGACGCCGATCCAGCCGGCCCTGGCGGCGGTGAGACGCTCGCGGAGGAGGACGGCGCCGAGCAGGACGACGTAGAACGGCTGGGTGTGGTAGACGACCGTCGCCACGGAGATGGACGTGTTCTCGAACGACGCGAAGAGCAGCACCCAGTTGAAGACGATGAACACCCCGCCGAGGACCGCCAGTCCGAGGGTGCGCGGCGTGAAGCCGTGGTCGCGCAGCCAGCCGCGGGCGGCGACGTAACCGCCGAGCGCGAGCGCGCCGAACAGGACCCGGGAGAACACGACGTCGAACGGCGCGGCACCCGACTCGACGACGAAGACACCGAGGGTGCCGGACAGCACCATCGCGGTCGTGAGCTGGGCCGTGGCCTTGTGCGGTGAGGTCATGGCCCCGAAGGTAGGAGCGGACCGTACGGCCGGTCCACGCGCCGGTGGGGCGTCCTGCCGATGGGCCCATCGGAGCTGCCGATGCCTTCAGCCCTATGGGGCCTTGCACTGTGAGGGCCCGCAGGGGCGGGCCCGCTCAGCTGGCCGACGTGTTCCGTGTCGTCTCGGCTGCCTCGGTGATGGCGCGTTGCCTGAGATCGCCGAACAGCTGCATCGTGACGGCGGCCAGGACGTCGTCTCCGCCAACGGTCCGCCGGTCCCCGCGGCGGGTGGACAGGGCCAGGAGGGGGTCCTTGAGCAGCGGGGCCGGGGCCGGCTCGCCCGGCACCACCAGACTGACCGTCCCGAACCGCTTGACCCCGCCCTCTCGGACGACCTTGGCCGCGTCCCGGGCCAGGGCCGTCAGGAACACGCTCGCGATTCCGTCCAGGTCGCGGACCATCGCCGGGACCGCCCTCACACCCCGGCTCCCCAGCAGCCTTCTCACCCCGGCCTCGAACCGGTGGGCGCCGGCCACACCACTCGGTGTACGCGCCCCGCGGCGCTCACGAAGAGACACGAGCGCACCATCGGCGTTGCGGACCTCGCCCAGCAGGCCGTGGAAGGTCGGGCTGTGCAGGTACCACGCCGATCCCACCTCCGCCTCGACGTTCCGGTCGATCGCCGAGATGAGGTCCTTGGGAATCAGCCTCTTCCTGGCCTCCTCGGCCGCCGCGCTTCTCGCGCCGTCGATGATCTCCGTCAGCACGGTCCGCGTCACCGACGCGGCGGCCCACGCGGCCGGCCGGGAGACGTGCAACGAGGTCACGTCCCTGAACACCGCTTTGACGAGCTGAGGCTTGAACGGCAGGTCGGTCACGACGGAAGCGGTCTGCGGACCGCTGCGCTCGGTGCGTGGGGGTTGTGTGGTCATTTGAGAATGCGCTTTCTGCTGTCGGAGGTGTGTCAGTGGCCCATTTCCGCACCGGGCGGCGGGACCAGAGAGCTCTGCGGAGGGCGCCGAGCCGGCACAGGGCCTGACGGGCGGGGCCGCCGGCACACAGAGGTGCAGGCGGCCCCGCCCGGATTCTCGGCGTTCCGGCGACCGGGCGTGCGGCAGGGGTGCCACCCGGGCGACGCGCTGTGGTGCGGCGCCGTGCCGGTCAGGCGACCTGGTACCTGCCGACTTCCAGGAACTGGCGCAGTGCTTCGGGTGTGTTGTCGTCGAGGGCGGCGTGCGCTGCCGCGCGCAGGGCCGGGCTGGTGGACGGGTCGGCGAGGATGCGGGCGATGGCGACGCGGTCGTCCTCGGCCTGGGCGATCCGGTAGCCGGTCTCCAGCCAGGCGCGGATCGCGTCGGAGTCGTTGGCGTCCAGGAGGGCGTTGACCTCGGCGATGACGCGCCGGCCGCTGTCGGGGTCGGCGAGCAGGCGCGTGATGGCGACGCGGTCGTCCTCGGCCTGGGCGATCCGGTAGCCGGTCTCCAGCCAGGCGCGCATCGCCTCGGGGTCGTTGGCGTCCAGGAGGGCGTTGGCTTCTCGTGTCACGCGCCGGCCGCTGTCCGGGTCGGCGAGGATCCGGGCTATGGCCACCCTCAGGTCGTCGGCGTCCGGCTCGTCCGCCGACGAGGACACCACGGCCGCCGTCACCGTGGCCGGTGCCGCCGTGGCGGCGAAGGACGGGGTGGCGAGCAGGAGGGCCGGGGCGAGGATGCCCGCGGCGATGGCGGGCGCCAAGCGATGCAGTCGCAAGGGGAATGCTCCTTTTCGTTTGCTGCGGAGGTGAGTTGAGAACGCCTCAGGGCGTTCACTCCGGTGATGCTGCCACCTGGGTCTGACAGTGGCTGTTGTCCCGCTGCGGTCGCAGGGCACGGTCGCCGCGGACGTGGCCGGTGTTTCATGGCGGCGCGCCTTCGAGAAGGGCGGCCTTGAGCGCGGCTCGTGACGGTCGGGGCATGATCGAGGCGAGACGGTGCCCGGGGGCGGTCGTGGCGTGGTCCGAGGTTGTGGTGGTGCGCGACGGGGTTCGGCTCGTCTGCCGGGACCGGGGCAGGCCGGGGGAGCCTGTCGTGCTGCTGCACGGCTTGGCCGGTCGTGCGGGTGAGTGGGAGGTGGTGGCCTCGCGGCTGATCACCCGGTAGCGGGTCGTCGCGGTCGATCAGCGCGGGCACGGCGCGAGCGAGCGTCATCCGCAGGATGTCTCCCGGGCCGCCTATGTCGCCGACGTCGTCGCCGCAGCATGCTGGGGACGACTGCGAACTTCCTTCCGGAACGATCAGTAAGTCCCCGTGCGGCCCCGGTCGTGGCCGGGCCACCCCGGGCCTCGGTGACCCGAGAGGGCGTCCCCGCGCAGCACCACCAGCGCGGTGACCCCGGACGGGATGCTGTTGTGTCGCAACTGGGCGTCGAATCCGTACAGTTCGCACAGCCGTGCCACCACGTAGAGGCCAAGGCGCTCGGTGACCGCGGCGTCCGCTGCGGTAGGCGGTGCGGTCAGCCGGTGGTTGACGTCCGCGAGGTGCTCGGGGCTGAGGCCGACGCCCCGGTCCTGGATCTCGACCATGAGGCGGCCGTCGGACAGCCAGCCCGCCCCCACCCGGACCCTGGTCGACCGCGGTGAGAACCGGGTGGCGTTCTCCATCAGTTCGGCCAGCAGGTGCGTGAGACCGGTCACGGCCCGGCCTACGACCCCGACCTCCGGGATCTCCGAGAGCGCGATCCGCTCGTACTGCTCCACCTCGGAGGAGGCGGCCCGCACCACGTCGACCAGCGGGACCGGCTCGGCGAACGGCCGGCCGGGCCGAACACCGGCCAGGACCTGGAGGACGCCGCTGGTGCGCCGCTGCCGCGTCGCCAGGTGATCCACGCGGAACAGCTTCTCCATCTGGTCGGGGTCCGACTCGTTGCTCTCCAGCTCGGTGATCAGCTCCAACTGGCGGTTCAGCAGGGCCTGTTGGCGGTGGGCCACGGTGGTGAGGACGGCCTCGTGACGGACGCGTGCCACGGCGTGCTCGGTGACGACCCGCACCGCCGTTCGGTGCAGCGCGTCGACCGCGCGGGCGACTTCCCCGACGTCGTCGGCGGTGTCGGTGCCGATCGGCTTGACGGCGGTGTCGACCTGCTCGGGGTGCGACCGCGCCAACTGGTGGGACAGTTCGGGCAGCCGCACCTCGGCGAAGTGGAGCACCGCGTCCCGGAGCTGCCGCAGCGCCGCCGACCCGTCGCCGGCCGCCGGCCGGCGGTCCTCGCTGATCCGGCGTTCCCGGTGCTCGCGTTCGGCCCGTTCCTCCGCGACCGCGAGGTCCGCCTCGAGTTCCGCGCAACTCAGCCGGACCGCGTCGCGCTCCCGCACCGCTTCGGCGAGCTCGGCTTCCCGTTCCCCGATCGTCGCGCGCAGACGCGTGCAGCGCTCCTCCAGGTCGGCCCTCTGCCGGCGGTACAGGTCGAGCCGGGTGCCCAGGTCGTGCGGATCGGCCGCGCACGCCGCCTCGATCTGCCGCAGGTGCGCCGTGAGGTCGCCCAGTTCGAGCCGGTGGTGGCAGACGTCCCGTTCGAGGTCGTGGATGCGCAGTTCGGCCTGGGCCCGCTTGAGGACCGCGTCCTCCAGACGGTCGGCGGCCATCTGCTCGTCGTAGCGGGCGGGCCGTTCGAGCCGCAGGGCGTCACGGTGGCGCTGGTACACGTGGGCCTGTAAGTCGGCGGTGACCGCACCGCCGCTGCGCTCGCAGGCCGACGTCATCAGGACGTCGAGGAACTGCTTGGGGGGAATGCGCCGGCCCTCGAGGTAGCGGGTGACGGCGGGCGGGCTGACGTGGTGGCAGGCGGCGAACTCGCGCGGGCTCAGCCCGGTGGCCTCGAACAGGCCCCGCATCGCGAGCGCCAGGCCGCGGGCCTGCGGGGAGAGGTCCGGCGGCAGCGGGCCGAACCCCTTGACGTGCTCCACATCCCCGAAGGAAGGTCCCCCACCACCACCGAACGCGTGCTTCCCCACTGACCGACCCGCCTCTCCGTGCCCTTCGAGGTCATAGGTTCCCACCCTTTTCACCGCTTTCGCGCCCGGTCGGCGAGGGCGCCGGAGAACGGCACGGCGAGGCTCGTGCCGGTTCCCCGGGGGGCGTGGGAGAAGCTCCTCCCTGGTGATCGCGGCCGGTGCCCGTGCGAGTGGACCGGCCCACGGTCCCGGCCCGGAGCGCGGGTTCCGGGGCGGGCGTCACTCGCCGATGTCCTCGTTCCACAGGGCCGGGTTCCTCTCGACGAAGTCGCGCATCATCGCCACGCACTCGGCGTCGTCCAGCACCAGCACCTCCACTCCGTGCTCGGCGAGCCAGTCGTGACCACCGTGGAAGGTGGTCGCCTCGCCGATCACCACCCGGGAGATGCCGAACTGCCTGACCAGGCCGGAGCAGTACCAACACGGGGAGAGGGTGGTCACCATCGTCGTACCGCGGTACGACCGCTGTCGTCCCGCCGCCCGGAAGGCCGCCGTCTCCGCGTGCGTCGAGGGGTCGCCGTCCTGGACGCGGCGGTTGCGGCCGCGGCCGAGGAGGGTGCCGTCGGGGCCGTGGAGCGCGGCGCCGATCGGGATGCCGCCCTCGGCGAGTCCGGCGCGGGCCTCGGCGACGGCGATGGCGAGCCAGGTGCGTGCCTGTGCCTGATCCATGCCCTCACTGTCCCGGGGCCCGGGCCGCGGGGCAACGTGCGGCCCGCACGCGTCGGCGCCCGGGGCGCGCGCTCGGAGGTCCCTGCACCATGAGCGCCTGATCAGGCCGCGTGGTCCGATGCCGTGCAGCGCGAGGCCGCGTCGTGCGGGGCGAGGGCGGCGGGGTCCGAGAAGGCGCTGTGCGCGGCGTGGAAGGCGGCGGTGGCGGAAGCAAGGGGACACGGAGGTCCCGAGGACGCCATCGACCACGAGCTCGATTACAGGGCCGGTGCGCTCCACCGTGTCGAGATTCGCCGCGAAATGTCCAGGCCAAGGGCGGGTAATCTGTGCCGATCACCGCCGCGTCTGGGGCAGTTGGGCCCCGTGGGAGGAACGGTCATGGTTGCTGCTCCGGTGCTGGAGGAGCTGCGGGAGGTCTGCCAGCCGCAGGCCAAGCTGGCGAGCCGCAACGGCGAGCACTGGGCGGGCCGGCTGTACATGCGCCGGATCTCCCTCCGGCTCACCCGGCAACTGGTGCGCACGCGGATCACACCCGACCAGCTGACCTGGACGATGGTGGTGTGCGGGATCCTCTCCGGGGCCGCGCTGCTGATCCCCGGCCTCCCCGGAGCCGTCCTCGCCGCGCTCCTCATGCAGCTGTTCCTGCTCTTCGACTGCGTGGACGGCGAGGTAGCCCGCTGGAAGGGCCAGAACAGCGCGACCGGCATCTACGTCGACCGGCTCGGCGCCTACCTCGCGGACGCGGCGCTGCTGACCGGCTTCGGCTTCCGGGCCGCCGAGTCCGGGCTCGGCGGCTGGGCGGGCTTCAACGGCTGGGTCTCCCTCGGCCTCGCCGCCGCCCTCGGCGTGGTCCTGCTGAAGGCCTCCACCGACCTGGTGGACGTGGCCCGCGCCCGCCGTGGCCTGGGCGTCGCCGACGACGAGTCCACCCGGCCGCGCTCGCAGGGTGTCGCCTCGGTCCGCCGGCTCGCCGCCGCCTTCAAGATCCACCGCGTCACCAACGGCATCGAGGCCTCCCTGGTGCTGCTGGCCGTCGCCGTGGCCGACGCGGCGACCGGCGGCATCGAACCGACCCGCTGGGCCCTGACCGCGATCGCCGCCATCACCTGGGTGATGGTCCCGGCCCACCTGCTGTCCATCCTGTCGTCCTCCCGGCTGCGGTGAGGGCGCGGGGCGGTCACGGTCGGTCCGGGCCGCCGCCGTCGAGGTGGTCGAGGTAGTCGTGCAGGCGGCCCGCGCCCGAGAGCATGGTGCGGGTGCGTGAGGTCAGGGTCCGGGCGCGGTCGGTGAGCGCCGTGCGCAGGGCCTCGGTGTCGCCCTCGCGGCGCAGGCCCTCCAGGACCGGGCGGATCTGGTCCAGGAGGTGGTGAGCGCGGCGCAGGGCGCGGACGACGCGCGCGTCGCGCACGTCGGCGGGCCCGTAGAGGCGGTAGCCGGTGCCGTGCTCGCGGGGCGGCGCGATCAGCCCGGCCGCCTCCCACACCCGCAGCGCCGACGTCCGTACGCCGAGCAGCTCGGCGACCTCCCCGATGCGCAGACCGGAGCGGGGCCCCGCCTCGGGCGGCTCATCCGCCAGCGCCTGAAGTGCCTCGCCGGTCGCCCGCAGGGCCGTGCGCTCCTCGTGCAGCGCGGCGTGCGCCGCGTCGACCAGGGCGAGGGCGCCCGGCACGTCACCGGCGTGCACGGTCCGCATGATCCGCGTCGCCGTCACCGGCCCGTACCCCGGCTGGAGCGCGCGGTACGTCAGCAGCGCCCGCCGGTGGTGTTCCCCGAAGGTCCGGTAGCCGGATTCGGTGCGCTCGGCCGGGGGCAGGACGCCGGCCTCCTCGTAGTTGCGGATCTGCTGGGTGGACAGGCCGGCGAGGCGGGCCAGGTCGACGGTGCGCAGCCGCCGTTCCTCGGTGTGGTGCCGGGCGGGTTTCGTCATCGTGGGGGGACACGGTAGCGGGGTGTGCGGGCGGTTCTGCCGGGTGGGCGGCGGCCGGGGGGGCCGGCGGGGTCGCCTCACGGGCTCAGCCCGCTCCGAACCCGCCACCGGCACGCCCCACTTCCGCAAGGGCGACGACGGCCGGTGCGCCACCCAGGTCTTCGGCGCCCCCGACCACGGCGGCTGCGCGGGCGCGTCCGCCGTCCGGACCGTGCGCGGCACGTCGGACGGCGGTTTCCGGAAGGGAAGCCCGGCCGGCCTCACGGGGTCCGGGGCAGGCCCTCGTCCGCCACCCGCAGCAGCAGCTTTCCGGTGCTCCCCCGTCCCCCCATCAGCCGGTGCGCCTGCGCGGCGTCCGGCAGGGGGAACTCGGCGGTGACCGGCAGGGTGACCGTGCCGTCGGCCACCGTGGCGAACGCCCGGCCGGTGAGGGCGCGCAGGGCGGCGGGGGCGGTCCGGGCCAGGCTCAGGACGGAGAAGCCGGACACCGACAGGCCCGTGGGGTACAGCTCCGGCTGGCCCACGCTCCACGGCTCGGCCCCGCTCGCGTTGCCGAAGGAGACCAGGCGGCCGTGGACCGCGAGGGAGGCCAGGGAGGCGCGGAAGGTGTCGCCGCCGACCGGGTCCAGGGCCAGGTCGACCCCGCGCTCGCCGGTGGCCGTCCGGACCGCCTTGTCGAAGTCGCCGACGAACACCTCGTCGTAGCCGTGGGCACGGGCGTACTCGGCCTTGGCGGCGGAGGACACCACGCCGTACACCGCGCCCGCGCCCGCCGCCCTGGCCAGTTGGCCCACGACCGTGCCGATGCCGCCCGCCGCGCCCTGCACGAGGACGCTCTCACCGGGCTGGAGCCGGCCGACGGTGTGGACCAGGGCGTACGCGGTCGGCAGCACCGTGGGCAGGGTGGCCGCCGTGCGCAGGCCGACGCCGGGCGGGAGCGGGAAGACCGTCGCGGCCTCGGCGACGGCGACCTCGGCGTAGCCGCCGCCGTCGGTCAGGGCGGTCACCTCCTGGCCGACGGCCAGGCCCTCGACGCCCGCTCCGAGCGCGCGGACCCGGCCGGAGACCTCCAGGCCCGGGCGGAAGGGCAGCGCGGTCACGCGGTAGCCCTCGGAGCGGGCCTTCAGGTCGGCGAAGTTCACTCCCGCGTAAGCCACGTCGACGGCCACCTGTCCGGGTCCCGGCTCGGGGACCTCGGCCTCCGTCACCTCCAGGACCTCGGGACCGCCGTACCTCTGGATCTCGATCGCGCGCATGCCGGACCCCCGGTTCTGTTCCGTCACGAGTGTTCAATGAAAAGCGAACACCCATGACTGTATGGTTTTCATCGAACACTTCGCAAGGCGCCGCCCGGAAGGAGCCGACCATGACGCAACGCCCCGTCGGTCACCGTGCCGCCCCCGAGCACACCCACCCCGACGACGTCCCCGTCCTCACCGCCCTCGCCGCGCTCGCCGACCCCGTACGCCTCACCCTGGTCAGGGAGCTGGCCGGCTCGCCCGAGTGGTCGCGGGCCTGCGGCAGCTTCGACGTGCCGGTCGGGAAGGCCGCCCTGAGCCACCACTTCACCGTGCTGCGCGGCGCCGGTCTGGTCGAACAGCGCGACGAGGGGGCGCGGCGGGTCAACCGGCTGCGCCGGACCGAGTTCGACGCCCGCTTCCCGGGCCTGCTGGAACTGGTGCTGCGCGAGGACTGACGCGGGCATCCGCGCACCCCGCCGGAAATTTCGTGACCAGACGGACACCACGCGATCTAGCCGACACCAACTTCCTCTCTTTACCCTGGCGTTGAGGACCGAGCCTGGGGGAGGTGCGGTGCACGGACGGTTGTACGGACGGGGGGCGCTGTTCGACGTGGAGCCGGTCGGCCTGGTGCCGCGGCTCGTCGGGCTGCGGCCGTACGAGCATCTGGCGACCAGAGCCGAACACACGGCGGAGTTACCGCTGTTGGTGCTGGCGGGCGGCAGGGGGCTCGGCAAGAGCGCGGTGCTCGCCGAACTGCGGGACGCCTACACCGAACACACCCGCAAGGGCGAGGCGCGAAGACGCACCCCGGTCGCGCTGATCGACTGCGAGGACGAGCAGTTCGCCCGGCCGCCGCACGAGGAGAACCCGGAGTCCTGGTCCCCGGTGTGGCAGGCACTGCTGGTGCTCGCCGAGCAGCTCACCGAACCGGTGAAGGCGGCCGGGCAGCTCACCTTCCCCCGGCTGACCGCCGGGCTGGTGGCGGTGCGGGCCAGCGACTGGAGCGGTCGGGCCGACTCCGAACGCATCCGGCGCGAGCTGGTGCGGATCCTGCTGCTCAACGAGCGCGGGTCGCGCTTCAGCATGGCCGGACGGTGGGCGACCCGGGTCGCGACGGGGGTCATCGGGGCGACGAGCGGGCAGGGCCCGTTCGTGGCGGCGGCCATCGAGGCCACCCTGGAGGCGCTGTCCGAGGGGTTCACCTCCCACAAGGAGCAGAAACCGTCCACCTGGTACCGCACCTACCCCAACGCGGGCGGCAACGCCAAGCGCGGCCTGCTGCTGCTCGCCGGGAACTTCCGGGCCGGCACCACCTCGCGCGAGCACGCCGAACGCTGGCTGGTGCGGGCCCTGCTCGCCGACCTAGCCGAGGCCTACTCCGGGCTCGGCTCACACCTGCGGCGGCTGGGCCGGCCCCTGGTGCTCCTGGACAACGCGCGCGGCGGGCCCGGCCCCGGCCTGCTCGACGCGGTCCTGCGGGACCGGGCCGAGGGCAGCGCCGACCAGGTCGTGTGCGTGGCCACCGTCCGCGGCACCGACCTGCCGACGCTCACCGACGCCGTGCACCGGGAGCTGCCGGAGGTGGCCCGCGCCACCGAGTGGGAGCCCGGCAGTTCGCCGTCCTCGCGGGCGCTGGTGGTGCCCCTGCCGCCGCTGTCCCCGGACGACACCCTGCACATGGTGGGCGCGGTGTGCGCCGACAGCGAGGTCCCGTCCCGACTCCCGCACGCCACACACCGGCTGACCGGCGGCAACCCGCTCGGCATCGTGCTGCTCGCCACGGCGGCCCGGCAGCACCCCGGCCTGGCCGGCTCGCCCGCCCGCCTGCTCACCTCGCGCATCCGCCTGGAGGAGGACCGGGCCGACGACCACCCCGTCTACGGTGAGCTGCTCCGCCGCCTCGTCCCGGCCGACCGGCTCGACGAGCTGACCGTGCTCGCCGCCGCCCACGACCACGACTCCGCGGTCGCCCTGGCCGCCGCCCACCTCCCGGACGACTTCGGCGCCTCGGGCGTGCGGTCGCTGCGCGTGCGCCTCGCCGAGGAGGGGCTGCCGGCCGCGCCGGGCCACTTCGTCGGCGACCCGTTCGTGCGCACCCTCCTGCTGCTGCGCCTGCACCACCGCGACGCCGACCACGGCGGCTGGCGCGAGGTCCACGAGACGCTGATACGGCACTACACCCGGGACGACGCCGATCCCGCGCACGCCCGCTACCGGCTGCACCACGAGCTCGCCCTCGGGGACACGGCCGGCGCCGTCGCCCACCTGCGCGACACCTTCGCCGTCCTCGACACCCGCACCTGGCTCGACACCCTGTGCTTCCTCGCCTCGGCGCCCTACTTCCACGCGCACGACGACGAGGGCCGCGACGCGGACGACCACGACGACCACCGCGCGGCGATCGCGCTCGGCCGCACCGACGCCGACCACAGCCCGCCGGAGGGCGCGGACGCCCTCCTGCACCTGCGCGTACGGCGGCTGCTGCACGCGGTGTGGCAGGTCACCGACCCGCTGGTGCTGCCCGATCCGAGGGTGTGCGGACGGCTGGAGTTCGAACTGCTGCAACTGTCCGACCTGCGGCCCGCCGGGGGCGCGCTGCTGTTCACCACGTCCCGGGCCTGGCCCCGGGACGCACGCGCCGGCCGCCCCCTGCGCACACCGGCCGACGACGGATCCGACGACGCGGACGGGGAGGCGTGATGGCGCGGGGCGAGGGCAGTGCGCTGGTGCGGTGGCTTCGGGAGATCTGGGAGATACGGCTCTACCGGTACGTGGCCCTGCTGGTCACGCTCGTGGTGCTCGCCGGCGCCGTCGTCGCCGTACGGGCGCTGCTGGACGAGGACCGCTCCTGCGCGCCCGGCGTGACCCGCCCCGAGGGCAGCGACGAGTGCGTGGGCGTGACCTCGACCGCGTACGACTTCGGGCGGCCGCAGTTCCGGGACGCGGCGCGGGCCATCGACCGGGAGAACGACCGGCTGAAGGACGGCACGTACGTGACGGTCGCGCTGATGCTGCCGTACACCGCCACCACGCCCTCCACCCTCAGCGACATCCAGCACGAGGTGCAGGGCGCCTACCTGGCGCAGTGGCAGGCCAACCACACCTCCAACGGGCAGGCCCCGGCGATCCGGCTGGTGCTCGCCAACCCCGGTGCCACCAGCGAGCACTGGGAGCTGCTGGTGGACCGGCTGGAGGAGATGGCCAAGGGGTCCGACCGGCTGCGCGCGGTGGCCGGGGTCGGCATGAGCACCGACAACAACAAGAAGGCCGTCGCGGAGCTGACCCGGCGCGGCATCCCGGTCGTCGGTGCCTCCATCACCGCCGACGACCTCGCCAACGGACAGGACGGCAAGGACCCCTTCCCGGGTCTCGCCCGCGTCTCCCCCACCAACACCGACGAGGCCCGCGCCCTGGCCTCCTTCGCGAAGGTGAGCGCCGGGCGGGCGCTGCTGGTGTACGACAAGCCGGGCGACCCGTACACGCGCACGCTGCAACGGTCGTTCGCGCAGCTGATCAAGGGCTCGCCCTACGAGCCGCAGCCGTTCACCCCGCCCGCCGACCGCACCCGGGAGGGCACGACCGCGAACACCTTCCGGCAGATCACCCACCTGGTGTGCGACACCTCGCGGGAGACCGACACGATCCTGTTCGCCGGCCGTCACACCCAGCTGCGGCAGTTCATCAACGCGCTCGGCACCCGGGGCTGCCAGGACCGCAGGTTCACGCTGCTGACCGGCGACGAGGGCTCGTACCTGTCCGGTGACACCAAGCTGGACCGCACCGCGCTCAGCCACAACCTGTCCGTGCGCTACACCGCGCTCGCCCACCCGGACGCCTGGACGCGGAGCCCCGCCGGGCCGGGCGGCTCGGCCCGGGACGCGCGGACCCTGACCGACCTGCTGGCCCGCAGCACGCGCGAGCCCGTCGGCCCGATCGGCGCCACCGCACTGGAGGACGGCCAGCTGATCATCGCCTACGACGCGATCCGGCTGGCCGTGCACGGCATCCGCGAGGCCACCCCGCCCGGCGCCACCGTCCCGCCGGCGGCCGACGTGGGCCTGCAGTGGCCGCAGGTCAAAGGCTCGCTGCGGGTGAACGGGGCGAGCGGCTGGATCTGCCTGGACGTGCACGGCAACCCCCACGACAAGGCCGTACCGATCGTGGAGCTCCGGCCCGAGGGAGGCTCCCGCTTCGTCCGGGTCGCGTGGCCGGAGGGAAAGCCGCCGGAGCCGGAGTGCCTGCCGCCGTCGTAGGGGGTGCTCCGAAAGTCGTGTGCGGTGGCCCGCGGTGTCCGGTGCGTGCTCTCGGCGTGCCGGACGAAAGCGCTCGTTCTGGGTGTACTCGGGCTTTCGGCCGGTGCGGCGAGAGGGCGTGGGATGCGGGACTTTCGGAACACCCCCCGGGTCGTGCCGTCGGGGACTTCCCGTGGACGCGGCCTGATCACCGCGCCAGGCCCCGGGAGCCCCTCCCCAGG
The DNA here is from genome assembly GCF_055573695.1 of Streptomyces sp. NPDC030143. Lineage (NCBI taxonomy): Bacteria > Bacillati > Actinomycetota > Actinomycetes > Kitasatosporales > Streptomycetaceae > Streptomyces > Streptomyces sp. NPDC030143. Next base: position 48,464 of record NZ_JBVIAY010000021.1, on the reverse strand, counting down.
TTTTCGATCAATCGTTCGAAGCGGGCGCGCCAGCCGGGCTCGCTCTCGCCCTCTCCCTCGAACTCGTGGGTGAAGCGCAGCGCGCTGGCGTCCTCCCCCTCGCGTTCCAGATGGAAGCGGATCCGGCCGCCGCCCTCCACCGTGTACTCGGCGACCCGGTCCACGTCCCAGGCGGTGACCTGCCCGGCGCCCAGGCCGCGCAGCGCGACCGTGCCGCCGAGCCGGGGTTCGAGGACGTCGACGTCGGTCCACCAGGCGCCGAGTCCCTCCGGGGTGGTGAGCGCCGGCCAGACCGCCTCCATGGACCGCGGCAGCCGCACGAGGAAGTGCAGGATGCGCGTGCTTCCGTGGGTCTGGCTGGTGCCCTGTTCGACGGAACCGGTCATGACACCAGCCTGACCCCTGCCGCAGGCTCGCGCACCCCTGAGGGCCCTTGAAGCCCCGGACGGAAAGAGAGGCCGATAAGCCCGGCGTCCGGTGCGAGCACAGAGGCCGGTTCCTGTGACCTGAGCCACGGGAACCGGCCTCTGCCGTCCGGACCTACACGCCGGCGTAGGAGTGCTTGCCGCTCACGAAGATGTTGACGCCGTAGTAGTTGAACAGCCAGCAGCCGAACGCGATCAGGGCCAGGTAGGCGGCCTTGCGCCCCTTCCAGCCGGCCGTGGCCCGGGCGTGCAGGTAGCAGGCGTAGGCGACCCAGGTGATGAAGGACCAGGTCTCCTTGGGGTCCCAGCCCCAGTAGCGGCCCCAGGCGTCACCCGCCCAGATCGCGCCCGCGATGATCGTGAACGTCCACAGCGGGAAGACGGCCGCGTTGACGCGGTAGGAGAACTTGTCGAGCGAGGCGGCCGCCGGCAGCCGGTCCAGGACCGAGTTGGCGAACCGGCCGGGCCGGCCGCCGCTCGCGAGCTTGTTCTCGTAGGAGTCCTTGAACAGGTACAGGATCGTGGCGACGGCGCCCACGTAGAACACCGCGCCGCAGAAGATCGCGGTGGAGACGTGGATGTACAGCCAGTACGAGTGCAGGGCGGGGACCAGCTGGTCACTGGCGGTGTACAGGACGGTGACGGCCAGACCGAGGTCGAGGAGGACCGTGGTGATCAGGAACAGCCCGAGCCAGCGCACGTTCTTCTTCAGCGCCAGCAGCCCGAGGTACACGCCGACGGCCACGGTGGAGAAGGTGATGTTGAACTCGTACATGTTGCCCCACGGAGCCCGCTGCACCGACAGGGCCCGCGCGAGCACACCGCCGAACTCGATCAGGAAGGCGAGCACCGTGAGGGAGATGGCGATCCGCCCGTAGAGGTCGCCCTGCTCGTCCCCGCCGTGCGCGCCCGGCCCGTCGGGCACGTCCCGTGCTCCGGCCGCCGCCCGGACCACGACCTTGGGCCGCTCCAGGACGGCGGTGCCGCCCTCCTGCTTCACGGTGACGGCCGGCCCCGCGGCCTTCGTCGTGGTGGTGGCGGTGAGCGCGGCGGCCGTGCGGCCGACCTTGCTGCGGGAGCCCAGGAGCCATTCGGCGATGTACGCGAAGAAGGCCAGGGTGTAGACGGCCATCGCGGAGTAGATCAGCGTGTTGCTGGTGTTCGCGAGGTTTTCGTTGGTGGCGGCGGCCAGCTCGGTCGCGGCGGCGAGAGTCACTTCTCAGCCCCTTCGGCAGGTACGGCTCGGGGGTCGGGGGACGCGGAGGGGTCGCCCTCGGGATCAGGTGCCCCGGGGGCCTGGTCGTACAGGGTCGCGGCGAGGTCGCCGAGTTCCTCGGGCACCTTGGCGGACTCGCTGCGGCCGAGGCCGGCCATCTCGACGACGGTCACCCCGTCCTCGCCCCCGACCGCCCGCACCCACACCCGGCGGCGCTGGATGAACAGCGACCCGGCAAGGCCGAAGATCGCCACGACGGCGCCGGTGAGCGCCCAGCCGCTGGCGGGCTGCTCGGTGACCTGGAAGTTCGCCCACTCCTTGGTGCCCTCGTAGGTGATCGAACCCGCGCCGTCCGGCAGCGTCATGGTCTCCCCGGGCTTGAGGTTCTCCCGCATCTGGAGGCCCTTGGAGTCCTTGAAGCCCTTCATGTGCTTCTTGTCGAGCTGGTACACGCTCTGCGGGATGCCCGCGTCGACGCCGAGGTCGCCGTGGTAAGGCTCCAGGTTCAGCACCGGGTTGAGCAGCGCGGGGAACGCGGAGGAGACCTCGTTGCCCTTGACGTACGTCGGCAGGAAGAAGGACTGGAAGGCGAGCTGCTCGCTGACGCCCTTGGCGTTGCGGTAGCCGTCGAGGGCCTTGATCACGCCGGACGAGGTGACGTTGGAGTCCAGCGGCAGCAGCGGCACGGCGTCGTGGTAGACGACCTCGCCCTTGCCGTCGCGCACGGTGACGACCGGGGCGTAGCCGTGGGCGGTGAGGTAGACCTTCGTGTCGCCGATCTCCAGCGGGTGGTTGACCTTGACGACGGTCCTGCGGTCCTTGCCGTAGGCGCCCACGCTGTAGGTGAGGGACGCCTGGTAGGTGCGGGGGGTGCCCTTGTTGGGGCCGGAGACCTCGTAGGTGCCGACGAAGTCGTCGAGGGTGAAGCTGAACGGCTCCAGGTCGTCGGGATCGAAGAGGGTGCCGGACTTGAAGTCGTCGTACTGGGTGAGGGTGTTGGAGAAGCCGTCGCCCTCGACGACGAGCTTGTTGCCCTCGGTCTTGAACAGCTGGCCCCACGCGAAGGCGACCAGCATCACGATCAGCGCGATGTGGAAGGCGAGGTTGCCGACCTCGCGCAGGTAGCCCTTCTCCGCGGCGACGGCGTCCCCCGCGAGGTGAGCGCGGAAGCGGCGCCTGCGCAGCAGGGCGAGCGCGGCCTCGCGCACCTGCTCCGGCTCGGCCCGGGTGCGCCAGGTCGTGTACGCGGGCAGCCGGGTCAGCCGCCGCGGCGCACCCGGCGGGCGGCCGCGCAGCTGGCCCACGAACTGCCAGGTGCGGGGCACGATGCAGCCGATGAGGGAGACGAACAGCAGGATGTAGATCGCGGAGAACCACACCGAGCTGTAGACGTGGAAGAGGCCCAGCTTGTCGTAGACGGGCGCGAGGGTGGGGTGGTCGTTCCGGAACTCGGCGACCTTGGTGGCGTCGGTGCCGCTCTGCGGGATCAGCGAGCCGGGGATCGCGCCGAGCGCGAGCAGCAGCAGGAGCAGCAGCGCGACCCGCATGGAGGTCAGCTGCCGCCAGAACCATCGGGCCCAGCCGAGCACGCCCATGGCGGGCACGCCGGCCAGGATCTCCGCGGGCGCGGTGGACAGCTGGGAGCCGGCCGCGCCGAGGTCCTGCTCGTCCGGGGACGCCGGGGTCTCGGCGGACGCCGTGCCGACGGTGCTCTTGCTCATGGATCAGATCCCCACAGTGAAGCCGGCGGACCAGGACTGCATGTCCTGCACGAGGCGGTCCCAGGCACCGGTCAGCAGCAGCAGACCGGTCACGATCATCATCGTCCCGCCGATCCGCATCACCCAGACATAGTGGCGCTTGACCCAGCCGAAGGCGCCGAGCGCCTTGCGGAAGGCGACCGCGGCGAGCACGAAGGGCACACCGAGGCCGAGGCAGTAGGCGACGGTCAGTACGGCACCGCGGCCGGCGCTGCCCTGCTGGGAGGAGAGCGCGATCACGGAGGCCAGCGTCGGACCGATGCAGGGGGTCCAGCCGATGCCGAACAGCGCGCCGAGCAGCGGGGCGCCGGCCAGCCCCGTGGCGGGCCTGCGGTGGAAGCGGAACTCCCGCTGGGTCATCCAGGGCATCAGGCCCATGAAGAAGACGCCCATGAGGATCATGAACACGCCCAGCACCTTGGACAGGACGGCTTGGTTCTCCACGAGCGTCTCGCCGAAGTAGCCGAACAGCGCGCCGCTGGAGACGAACACGGCGGTGAAGCCGAGCACGAACAGGGAGGCGCCGGCCACCATCCGCCCGCGCCGGGCCTCGGCCAGGTCGGTGCCCGCGACACCGGTGACGTAGGAGAGGTAGCCGGGGACGAGCGGCAGCACGCAGGGGGAGAAGAACGAGACGAGACCGCCGAGCAGCGCGATGGGCAGGGCCACCAGCAGCGCTCCGTTGAGCACCGTGGAGTTGTAGCCGTCCGCGGCGAGCGTGGTGACCGCGCTCACGTCACTTCTCCGCGAGGATCGGGGCGATCATGGAGCGCAGCTTCTCCTCGCTGAGCGGGGCCTGCGACCGAGCCGCGATCTTGCCCTCCCGGTCGAAGACGAGCGTGGAGGGGATCGCCTGCGGGTTGAGCGTGCCCTTCTCGAAGCGGAGCATCAGCTTGCCGGTTGGGTCGAACAGGCTCGGGTAGGTGACGCCCTGCTGCACCTCGAAGCGCCGGGCGTTGTCGGCGTTGGTGTCCCGGGTGTTGATGCCGACGAACTGCACGCCCCGGCCCTTGAGGTCGGTGTACACCTTCTCGAAGTTGGGCGCCTCGGCACGGCAGGGCGCACACCAGGAGCCCCACACGTTCAGGACGACGATCTTGCCCTTGTAGGAGGCGACGTCGAGCTGCTTGCCGTCGACGGTCCTGCCGGACAGGTCCGGGGCCGCGGACCGCTCGCCCCTGGCGACGGTGGAGATGCCGTCCGCGCCCATCACGAAGTGCGTGTCACCGCCTCCGCCGGAGGTGCCCGGGGAGGTGCACGCGGAGACGAGCAGCGTCGCGGCGGCGGCACCGGACGCCACCCAGGTGAGCACGGTGCGACGCGAGCGGGTCCGGGTGGTCGAGCTGGTCGAACGCAGGGGGGCGCGGCTGGCGGCACTCATGTGAAAAGTTTCGCATGCCCGGTCCGGGGATCTCGGCCGCCCCCCTTGTGGGTGGAAAACCGCATTTCAGGCGGCGTTCGACGGACTCCCGGAGGCCGTGTTCGCGGAGCCCGTGGACGCCGCCCCGAGGAACGTCTTCCAGCCGCCGGCCGGCCGCTCCCCCACCTCCAGGGTGCGCAGCTTGGCGAGCACCTCCGGCCTCTGGACGTCGATCCAGTCGACGAACTGACGGAAGGAGACCAGCCGCACGTCCGCGCCCTTCTCCTTCTCGCGGGCGATGTGCTTGAACGCCTCCTCGACGGCGTCCATGTAGATGCCGCCGTTCCACTGCTCGAAGTGGTTGCCGACGAAGAACGGCGCCCGGTTCGTCTCATATGCCCGCTTGAATCCCTGGATGTACGCCTGGGCGGACTGCTCGCGCCAGCGCGGGTAGTTGTGGGCGGGCGCCTTGGTGGAGTTGACCGACTGGTTGGCGAGCATGTTGTAGTCCATCGAGAGGACCTCGAAGCGACGCCCGGGGAAAGGTATCTGCTGCAACGGCAGGTCCCATATGCCCTGGCGCTTGTCGGGCCACACCTGCCGGCCGCCGGGCGAGGAGGCGTCGTAGCGCCAGCCGAGGGCGCGGGCGGTGGGCAGCAGGTTGTCCTGACCGAGCAGACAGGGCGTACGGCCGCCGACGAGTTCCTTGTCGTAGTCGAAGGGCAGCGCGGGCAGGTCGGTCCAGCCGGTGTTGGTGCGCCACTCCTTGACGAAGGCCTTCGCCTGGTCGATCTCGTTGCGCCACTGCGCCGGCGTCCAGTGGCCGACCGAGCCGTGCCCCTCGCCGCAGAAGTGCCCGTTGAAGTGCGTGCCGATCTCGTGACCCTCGAGCCAGGCACGGCGGAGGCCGGTCAGCGTGTCCTTGATGTGCCCGTCGGTGAGGTAGCCGATGTCGGAGGCGCCGCGCGGGTTGTTCGGCGGGTCGTAGAGCCGCTTCTTCGACTCGGGCAGCAGGTACAGCCCCGAGAGGAAGAAGGTCATGGACGCGCCGTGTTCCTTGGCGAGGTCGAGGAAGCGCGGGAAGAGCCCGTTGCCCACCTCTCCCGCCCCGTCCCAGGAGAAGACGACGAACTGCGGCGGCTCCTGCCCCGGCTCCAGCGGCTCGGGCGCGGCCGGCTGGTGGGGCTGCCTGCCGGTGAAGGAGGTGGAGCCGTCACCGAGGGGCCTGGCGGGGGCCGAGGGGCTGGCGGAACGATTCTTCCCCGAGCCGGAGGAACCCGTCGTCCGCGTCGAGCCCTCTGAGGGGGTGGAGTCGGCGCACCCCGCGAGTCCGGCGGCGGCGACCGCGCCGGCACCGAGTCCGAGTGCTCCCCTGCGGGTGAGAGTGCGCATGGCAATCCCCGTTCGTCACGTGCTCTGGTGGTCACCCAGTCAGAGGACGGGACGAACGGGGAGGTTCCGCCGAATCGTCAGGATTCCGTAACAGACGTAGCAAGTCGGCCGGTCGGAACCCGGGGGCGAGAGCCCGGGGGCGAGAGCCCGGGGGCGAGAGCCCGGGGGCGAGAGCCCGGGGGCGAGAGCCCGGGGGCGACTACGCCCCGAAGGCCCTGCCCTTCCCCTTCACCGGCCTGGCCCCGGCGAGCAGATGCGGGGGAACCAGGTCACGGGCGGGCTCGGTGTACCCGACGGACACGATCCGGTCGCCCTGATACGTGAACGTCGTCAACGAGGCGAGCGTGCACTGCCGCTTGCGCGGGTCGTGCCACAGACGCCTCCGCTCCACGTACGACCGCACGATCCAGATCGGCAGCTGGTGGCTGACCAGCACGGCCTCGTGGCCCCGGGCCCGGTCCTTCGCCGATTCCAGCGCCCCCATCATCCGCACCACCTGGTCGATGTAGGGCTCGCCCCAGGATGGCCTGAACGGGTTGTAGATGTGCCGCCAGTTCTCGGGCCGGCGCAGTGCCCCGTCCCCTATGCCGAACGTCTTGCCCTGGAAGACGTTGCCGGCCTCGATGAGCCGCTCGTCGGTGGCGAGGTCCAGCCCGTGCGACTTGGCGATCGGCGTCGCCGTCTCCTGCGCCCGCTCCAGCGGGGAGGCGCAGACGTAGGTGACGTCCCGGGTGGCGAGGTGCTCGGCGACCCGGTCGGCCATCCGCCGGCCCAGCTCGGAGAGGTGGTAGCCGGCGAGCCGGCCGTAGAGGATGCCGTCCGGGTTGGCGACCTCGCCGTGCCGCACCACGTGGACGACGGTGATGTCGCTGCTGCTCATTCGGTGGCCTCCGCCGCCGCTCGGGCCGCCGCCGGGAGGGCGTCGGCGATCCGCTGGATGGCCCGGTCGTCGTGGGCCGTGGACACGAACCAGGACTCGAAGGACGACGGCGGCAGGTAGACGCCGTTCGCCAGCAGCGAGTGGAAGAAGGCGGTGAAGCGGAACGACTCCTGCGCCTTGGCGTCCTCGTAGTCGCGGACGGGCCGGTCCGTGAAGAAGACGGAGAACATGTTGGAGGCGCTCTGCAGGGTGTGCGCGACACCCTCCTTGGTCAGCGCCTCCGAGACGAGCGCCTGGATCCGCTCCGAGGTCGCGTTGACCCTGGCGTAGGCCGCGTCGTCGAGGAGGCGGAGCTGGGCGAGCCCGGCGGCCGTGGCGACCGGGTTCCCGGACAGGGTGCCGGCCTGGTAGACCGGCCCGGCCGGCGCGAGGTGGGCCATCACGTCGGCCCGCCCGCCGAAGGCGGCCGCGGGGAACCCGCCGCCCATCACCTTCCCGAACGTCATCAGGTCGGGCCGGACGCCGTCGATGCCGTACCAGCCGGCGCGGCTGGTACGGAAGCCGGTCATGACCTCGTCGGAGATGTACAGGGCGCCGTTGTTCGCGCAGGCGTCCTTCAGCCCCTGGTTGAACCCGGGCAGCGGCGGCACCACGCCCATGTTCCCCGGCGAGGCCTCGGTGATGACGCAGGCGATCTCCCCGGGGTGCCGGTGGAACGCCTCCTGCACGGCCTCGAGGTCGTTGTACGGCAGGACGATGGTGTCGCCGGCCTGGGCCCCGGTGACACCGGGGGTGTCGGGCAGCGCGAAGGTGGCCACACCGCTGCCGGCCGCGGCGAGCAGCGAGTCCACGTGCCCGTGGTAGCACCCGGCGAACTTGATCACCTTGGTGCGGCGGGTGAACCCGCGGGCGAGCCGGATGGCGGACATGGTGGCCTCGGTCCCGCTGGAGACGAGCCGCACCTGCTCCAGGGGCTCGATCCGCTCGACCATCTCCTCGGCGAGCGCGACCTCGCCCTCACCGGGCGTGCCGAAGGACGTACCGCGGACGACGGCCTCCTGCACGGCCGCGATGACCTCCGGGTGGGAGTGTCCGAGGATCATCGGCCCCCACGAGCAGACCAGGTCGACGTACTCCCGCCCGTCGGCGTCGGTGAGGTAGGGACCCTTCCCGGACACCATGAACCGGGGCGTGCCGCCCACGGCCCGGAAGGCACGCACCGGGGAGTTCACGCCCCCTGGCGTGACGGCGGCCGCACGGTCGAACAGGGCCTGCGAGACGGGCGCATCGTATGAATAGGGCAATTCGCTCATGACCTGCGGCTACTCCGACCTTCTCCGACTTCTGGGACTGGGGTTGCCAGTGACATCCTCAGGGTAGGCCAGGGCCGGTCGCGGCCGGCGGGGCCGCCGACGCCACGGACCCGTGCTGACCGGACGGCCAGTCGCCGCGCGTCCGCCATCTGCGAAACTGTGGCAGGTAGACGCAGCTCACACCGACGATCGGGTCGAAGGGCTGCGAAGATCCCTGCGGACAGGTGTTTCACCGCACGTTTCGGCGGGCGGCCGTGGGGGAGGTCACTGACACGATGATCGGGTTGCGCGGCGGGGGCCACGCGTCCTAGAAAAGCAGTCGGGTGGAGATATGCATCGCGGTGGCGGACTGGGCGAGGGGACTGACGACCTGGGTCCTCGACGTGCCCGGCGGGGAAGGCACCGGCGCGACGCGGAGGAAACTGCGGAGAGTACGGAAGCACGTCAGGCACAGGCTGGACCGGGTGAACCGGAGCGGATCGATCGGCGTATCGACCGCCGGGTCGACCGCCTCCGGGCGGGGAGCAGGAATGGTGGTCGGGTGGGGGTGACGTACAAGTACTTCGGCGCGCCGGACGGCGCGACGGCGGCCCGCGTCCCGATCTCGATGCGCCCCGAGGAACTCGGCGGCGACGAGCTCGGCATGAACGGCATGTTCACCAAGATCAAGCCGGAGACGATGGCGGCGATGGTCCTCACGGGCATCGAGGGCGTCCCCCTGCACAAGGTGCCCCCGCTGGAACTGGTCGTCCTGCACCCCGACTACGCGGTCGTGAAACTCCCCATGACGGTCGTCGACCCCCTCCGCGACATAGGCGAGGAGGCCGTGGGCGCGGCGGCCTTCATCTGGTCGACGGTCCCCGACCGCGGCGGCCCCCGGGACGCGTTCAACGTCTACCAACTGCTGCACGAGTGGCAGGACTTCAGCCATCGGTTGCATGAGGCGGGGCATCAGCCTTATTGCCTGGTGTGGCCCTGAGCCACAGTTTTGCAGGGGTCGGGCGGGGTCTTCGGGCCTCGCCCTTTTCCGTGCCGGGGAGGGGCCGCCAGGCGGCCAGGGCACAGTTGCTTCTCCGGCGGTACCGATGTGTCACGGTCCCGGCCGACCGCTGGGGACCGATCAACTCCGTGACGGGGAACGCCCAGCAGGACGGGGACCGGCCTCCTCGACTCACGGGGACAGTGTCCGGGGTTTGCGGTGCTTGCCGGTGCCCGTCGGTGGCGGCTGTCTCAGGAGCCACGGTGACAGCCGCCGACGTCTTCACCATCATGGACGGCGACCCCCTCCCCGGCCGTATGCGCACCCTCATCGGCGACTTCCACCGAGACCTGCTCGTCCTGGCCCCTTCCACTACCTACGCACGCGAATGGGCAGACCGCCTACGTACCGAATGGAGCTGAACGTGATCGACCTGCGTCACTTCCAGCACGGGAACCTCCCCGAGAGCTTCCGGCAACTGCGACGTGCACGACGACGCCTACGCCGACGCCATGGACGACCCCTTCAACCAGCGATTCCCCTGGTTCGTCGACCACTGGTCAAGCATGGAGGACTTCACTTGCGTCGTGGCGTACGACGGAGACGAGCCGACCGGCTTCGCCTACGGCGCCCCGCTCAGCCCCGGCCGGGAGTGGTGGCGCTCCACTGACTACGCGCCCGGCAACGGCTATACCTCCACCTACGCGGTGTCCGAACTCATGGTGCGGCCTCAGTGACGCAAACAGGGCATCTCCGAACGCCTCCACGAAGCGCTGTTGAAGGAACGTACAGAGGACCTCGCCGTACTCCTGGTCGACGTAACCCACCCCAAGGTGCAGGCGCTCTACGAATCATGGGGATACACCAAGGTCGGCGAGCAACGGCCGTTCGCCGACGCACCGCTGCTCGCGGTCATGGTCAAAGACCTTCGGGACCGAGTCGCCGTCAGTCAGTGACGAGACGGCTGTCGAACCCGGCCCGCACAAGTCGCTCGTAGGCGTCATACACATCCGCCGGCACTTCCTGCTCCACGGCGAAGCCGAGCTTCGGATACTCGATCACCCGTTGCAGATCGCCCACCAGCATGTCCACGACGAGCTTCTCGTCGCCGATCGACTTGATGTAGTCGCCCAACTCCAGCGGCTCCGAAGCGCACACGACCTCCGCCTCGGGCCACAGCTTGCGGCAGGTCGCGTACGAACGGCGCTCCATGTACGGCTTCGAGATCAGCAGCAGCGACTCGACCCCGATGCCGGCCTCGGCCAACAACTCGCGGGAGAAGGCGATGTTCTGGCCGGTGTTCGCGGCCTTCGGCTCGACCAGGATCGCGTCGTCCGGCACGCCGAGGCTCAGCGCGTGCTCGCGGTAGTGGACGGCCTCGCCTCGCGGGAAACGGGCACGGGTTGTGGGACTGTTGCCGCCGCTGAACACCACGACGGGAAAAAGGCCGGCGTGGTACAGATCAGCGGCAGTGGTGGCCACGCCCGGATCATGGCTGCCCAGTCCGATCGCCGCCGAGCACGGGCGCAGCTCGTGTCCCATCTGGTGGTAGTTCCAGACCAGCGTCGCGTCGTGGAACTGCTCGGAGGTGATCACGCGCTGTCGGCGTACCAGCACTGTCTCTCCCTGAAGTCGGAGTCATGGAGGTCGTCCACATCATCCACGGACCCCGGCCCGATCACCGTCTGTATGCGCCCTGCTCCGTTCCAGGGCACATGACAGGGCACATGAGCCCGGGTCTGCCGGTCGGGCGGCGGCCTCGTGACGGTCCTCGCCCGTCCGTACAGCCGCTCCCCCGCGTCACGGGCTCCGTCGTGGTCGAGTGCCGCACGGCGCGGGTGGGTACCCTCGCGGGGTGAACACCTACTGGCACGTCGTTCTGCCGCCGCTCTGCGCCTGAACGGGCGCGGGCACCGGTGGTTCTGATCCCCGGCCCCGGCCACCCGCGGGGTGGCCAGGGGTTCCCGTCGTGCGTCCGTTCCGGACCCGGTCCCTGACGCATACGACGACGGAAGATCCACGACTGTGCCGAACCGTACGACCCCTCCGACTCCCGCGCGCCCGGCCCCCGCCGGCCCGCGCCCCGCCCGCGCCGGACTCCTCTGCGGACCCGCCCCCATCCTCGTCGCCGCCGTCCTGTGGGGGACGACCGGGACCGCCGCTTCCACGGCGCCGGCCGCCGCGCCGGCGGCGGCCATCGGCTGCGCCGGGCTCACCCTCGGCGGCATCCTGCTGTTCCTGACCTCTCGCGGCGCCCGCTCCCTGCCCGCCGCCTGCACGCGCTCCGAACGGTGGCTGCTCCTCCTCGGGGCGCTGGCGGTGGCCGGATATCCGGTCACGTTCTACCCGGCCGTTGCGCGGACCGGCGTGGCCGTGGCCACCGTGACCGCGCTGGGCAGCGCACCCGTGTTCACCGGACTGCTGGCCTGGATCACCGGGCAGGCCCGCCCGACCGCCCGCTGGACCTGCGCCACCGCGACCGCCGTGCTGGGCTGCGCCCTCCTGGTGCTGGGTCCCGGACTCGCCGGACACGGCACGCCGACGGACCTGACGGGCGTCGCGCTCGCCGCGGCGGCGGGGCTGTCGTACGCCGCCTACTCGCTGGTCGGCGGCGGGCTCATCACCCGCGGGCACTCCTCCGACGCCGTCATGGGCGTGCTGTTCGGCGCGGCCGGGCTGCTCGTCCTGCCGCTCTTCGCCTCCGTCGACATGCGTTGGCTCGCCACCGCTCGCGGCGCGACGGTGGCCGGGTACCTCGCCCTGTTCACCGTCTGTCTCGCCTACCGGCTCTTCGGGCACGGGCTGCGCCGCACCCCGGCGTCGGTGGCGACGGCGCTGACGCTGGCCGAGCCCGCCGTCGCCGCGGTGCTGGGCGTCGTCGTCCTCGGCGAACGCCTTCCCGTCGCCTCCCGGTGCGGGCTCGTCGTCCTCGCGGTGGGGCTGGTCCTGCTGACGGCCCCGGCCCGCAGCGGGACCGGTCGCGCGAAGCGGTAGCGGTAGCGGTAGCGGCGACGGCGCGGTGGAGCGCCTCCCACCGCGCCGTCGGTGTCGTCCACGTGCCTCCCGGGGGCCGGGTCAGGCCGCCGTCGCCAGGGCGGCGGCGGACTCCTCCGCGTCGAGCAGGGTCGTCAGCGTCGCCCGGGCGCGGGCCACACGGGAGCGGACCGTGCCGACCGGGCAGTCGCTGACCTCGGCGGCCTCCGCGTACGGGAGGCCGAGCAACTGGGTCAGGACGAACGCCTCCCGCCGGTCGTCCGGGAGGACCGCCAGCAGGTCCAGGAGGGCGATGCCGTCGTCGAAGCCCGGCAGGCCCCGCGGCTGGGCCCGCTCGACGGCCAGTTGCCAGTCCGGGACGTCCGACAGCCGCGGCCGGGCGGCCGCGTGCCGGTAGCTGTCGACGACGGCCCGGCGGGCGATGGACAGCAGCCATGAGCGGGCGGATGAGCGGCCCTCGAAGCGGTGCAGGCTGCCGAGCGCACGCAGGAACGTGTCCTGGGCGAGGTCGTCCACAGCCTGGGGATCGGCGCAGAGGTGGGCGACGTACCGCGTGACGTCGCGGTGCAGGGCCTGCACGAACCGCTCGACGGCGTCGGCGTCACCGCCGCGGGCGGCCAGCGCCCAGGCGGTGATCGACTCGTCGAGCGACTCGGTTCCGGTCCTCGCGCCGTGCGAGGTGGGCAGGGCAGACGTGATCACCTGGTGTCCTTCTCGGATCCGTGGTCCGGACCGGGGCGCGCGAGGGCGCGGGCGGTCCGGTGAATGGGGTGTCGGGCCCTACGGCGCGGCGGTCCGGCGGCGTGATGCCACCGCAGAGCCCGCGCGGGCGTACGGCCGGGGCCCGAGGCGCACACGGGCGGCCCCGGGCGAACCGGCTGCCCCAGGGCGTGTCTCGAAAGCCCCGTCCGGCCCGGCCTCCGGGCCGACGACACTGCTCTCGAAACGCGCCCTAGACGACAGCCGTCCCCACGGGCGGCCCCCGAGAAGTGATCGCGTGGACGAGAGGACGACACCGCGGCGACCGGTCCGAGCGCGGTCGGCGCACGCGACTGCGGGGGCGATCGGGGGCGACGGGCAGCGCCAGCGGCAGCCGCAGCGGGGCCGCAAGCCATCCGGCCACGGCCCGCAGCATCCGGAAGGCGGCCCGCTCGCCGTGGGCCAGCCACAGGCCGGTGAGCAGCGCGGCGAGGAGGTGGGCGGCGAGCATGCCGAACGACGACGAGCCGTCGCCGAGCAGGGGATGGCCCGTGTGGTCCGCGGCGGCGTGACCGGTGTGCCCCGGGTGGGACATGTGGGCCATGTCCATCGCGTCGCCCATGCGCGAGGCCGGGGGACCCGCCGCGTCCCCGCCGCCCACGCCGTCCCGGGGTGCCACCGCGGACGCCGACTGCGCCAGCGAGAACGCCCGGTGCAGCGCCGTCTGCGCCGCAACCACGACGGCCACCACCAGCGGCAGCCCCCGCTCCCGGCCCGCCAGGCACCAGCCCACGGCGCCGGTGCCGGCCACTGCGGCGGCCAGCACCCACGCGGTCACGTGCGCGCCGGACATCAGGACGTGGCCCAGGGCGGCGAGCAGCACGCACACGGCCGCGAACACCGCGGCCCGTACCGTGCGCGTGCACCACCCTGCCGTCATGGCGCCTCATCCTCGCATCCGGGCGTCGATCGTCGTGCGGAAGTACGGATTGTCCCCCGCCGCCCGCCCCCGGGTCCGGGTCACCGATGTCCGTGGGCCCGGATGGGGTTGACTGCCGTCATGAGTACCGATGCCGTCGCGTCACCTGAGAACCGGACGCAGACAACCGAACTGAGGCGCTTTCAGGAGCCGGACTCGGTGGAGGAGTTGACCGCGCTGCTGCATCGCGCCTACGCCGACCACGCCGCCGCGGGCCGGACCTTCCTCGCCTCCTGCCCGAGTGTGGAGGACACCCGGTCCCGACCGGGGCAGGGGGAGTGCTGGGTCGCGGTCGACGCCGGGGGCGCCCTGGTGGGGACGGTGACGGTGTCGGGCTCGCACCAGGCCCCGGAGGGGTGTCCGGGGCCGCGGGGGGCGGGCTCGTTCTGGCACCTGGCGGTGGATCCTTCGCTGCGGGGCAGCGGGCTGGGCGGGCGGCTCCTCGCGTGGGCGGAGTCGCGGATCGCGGCGCTGGGCGCACGGCACGTCGTCATCGACACCCCGTCCACGGCACGGGAACTCGTGTCCTGGTACCGGCGGCGCGGCTACGCCCCGGCGGGGTCGTCGCACCGGCCCGTCACCGACCACGACAGCGTCGTCCTCGCCAAGTCCCTGCCGCAGGACGGGCCGCGCGTGCTGAACCTCTGGCGGGGTCAGCTCGGCGCGGTCCCCGAGTCGGTCTGGGACCGCACGGATCTGGAGGTGCTGATCCTCGCCGACAACGGCCTCACCGACCTGTCCCCGCGGATCGGGCGCCTGTCACGGCTGACCACCCTCGACCTCGGCCACAACCTGCTCACCTCGGTCCCCGACGCGTTGGGCGACCTGACCGGCCTCAGCGGCTTCCTCTACCTGCACGACAACGGGCTCACCCGCCTTCCGCACACGCTGGGCGGGCTGTCCCGGCTGCGCTACCTCAACGTCGGTGAGAACGCGCTCACCGAACTCCCGGACGCCGTCGGGGGGATGACGGGCCTGATCGAGCTCCGCGCCCAGCACAACCGGCTCACCGCCCTGCCCGACGCCCTCGGCCGGCTCTCCCGGCTGCGCGAACTGTGGCTGCGCGGCAACGACATCACCGGCCTCCCGCCGTCCACGGCCGGCCTCGCCGACCTGCGCCACCTGGACCTGCGGGAGAACGCCCTCACCGAACTCCCGCCGTCTCTGGCGGAGTTGCCGCGGCTGCGCCACCTCGACGTCCGCGGCAACCGGATCACCCGGCTGCCCGACTGGCTCCTCGGCCTGCCCGCCCTGGAGAAGCTGGACCTGCGCTGGAACCCGTGCGCACCCGCACCGGCGCTGGTGGCCGCGCTGGAGGGACGGGGGTGTGTCGTCCTGGAGTGAAGGGGCGGGTGTGTCGTCCCGGCGTGGAGGGGGCGGGGTGTGTCGTCCCGGCGGAGGGGCGGGGCGCCGCCCGTCCGGGGTGGTCACTCGGTCCGCTCCGGGGGGACGCCCCTGCGGCCCGCCCCCTGCGGCCACACCACCTCCACGGGCAGTCCCGCAGCGCGGGCGTCGCGGACGGCGTCGGCCGTGCTGCCGCGTCGGCCGCTGGGCGGCTCGCCGTTCCAGACGGCGACGAAGCGGTCGGCGCGCTGGACGAGTACGGCGTTGGCAGCCTCGTACGCCCGCCGGTCGGACCGGTCGCGGGGCAGGACCAGGACCTCGTCGGCGGCCTCGACGAGCCGGTCGAAGAGGACGGCGTGCGCGGGCTCGACCTTGGTGCGGCGGTAATCCCGGGCGGGGACGACGACCGTCAGCCGGCCGCCCGCCGCCAGGACGGCCTCGGCGAAGAGCGAGTCGGCGCCGGCGGCGAGGCAGGAGACGCCGACGAGGTCGCCGTCCCGCGTGTACCGCGCGAGCAGGTCGTCCAGGGCCGCGCGGATCAGCGGGACGCTGTCCTCGGTGAGGTCGGTGTGCCCCGTCACGGCGATGGTGGTCACGCGTGCCCGCCCTTCTCCTGCCCGCCCTTCTCCTGCCCGCCCTTCTCCTGCGGGACGGGCCGCCCCGGTTCCCCCGCGGAGACGATGCCGCAGCCGCCGAGAAGTCACGTACGTTCACCCGTCCCTCGCCGGACGGGCCGCCCCCGTCCCCCGCGGACAGGATGCCGCAACCGCCGACGCGGAGGGCACCCGGCCGGCCGGCGGCCGCGCTGTCGCCCCCTCACTTCACCCCCACCGTCCGCAGCACCGTGAGCGCCACCGTCCGGGGGCTTCCGCCGACGCCGGGTATCGCGATCAGCTCCAGCAGCGCCCGTCCGACGGCCTCCTCGTCGACGGCCGCCAGCGCGGCGGCCTCCCGGTCGTTCAGCACGCGTCCGCTCCCCTCCTCGTCGGCGGCGCTCATCGCCGTCCGCACGCCTCCGCAACACGCATATGCATACGCATAACTGCTCACCTGACGACGCCGTCAGTCCCCCCGGGGGCGCGCCGCACATCAGCCGGTGACGGCGTCGGCTTCCGGGTCCGCGCGCCCGGCGTGAGCCGATGCCGCCGCCGGTTCCCGGGTTCACGCCCGGCCTCAGCCGAGGCCGCTGACGCCGTCTGCCCCTCCCCCGGCCCGCGCCCGGCCTCGGCCGATGGCACCGCCCGCCCCCGGTCCGCTCCCCGTGTCGCCCGGCGTCGCCGTCGTCCCCGGGGGTCCGCTCCGGGCGTCAGCCGATGACATCGTCGGCCCCCGAGCCCGCGCCCACCGTGAACCCGATCACCGATCCGCCGCCCTCGCGCCGGGAGGCGAACGCCGCTCCCCCGTGGGCGAGGGCCACCTCCCGGACGATGGACAGGCCGAGGCCGGAGCCCGGCAGGGAGCGGGCGTCGGCGGCGCGGTAGAAGCGGTCGAAGACGCGGGTGAGGTCGGTGTCGGTGATGCCGGGGCCGCGGTCGAGGACCTCGACGCGGACGGTTCCGGGCCGCGCCGGGCCGGCGACGTTGATCTCGATGGGCGTCCGGCCCCCACGGTCGAACTTGGTGGCGTTCTCCACGAGGTTGGACAGCGCCCGCTGGAGCATCCCGGGCCGCCCGTCGGTGGTGGTGTCGCCGCTCGCGCGGACCAGGATGCGCCGGCCGGTGCGGCGGCGGGCGATCCCGGCGACGTCCTCGGCGAGGTCGGCGAGGTCGATCCGCTGCGGGGGCTCGGTGTCGGACTGGCCGGCGGCGAGGTCGACCAGCTCGTTGACCAGGTCGGTCAGCTCGCGGGCCTCCTGGCCGAGGTCGGCGACGAGTTCGTCGCGGGTCTCGGGGGGCAGTTCGTCGATGCGGCGCAGCAGGGAGATGTTGGTCCGCAGGGACGTCAGCGGGGTGCGCAGTTCGTGGCCGGCGTCCTGGACCAGACGGCGCTGGTCCTCCTCCGACTGGGCGAGCCGGCCCAGCATGCGGTCGAAGGCGCGGCCGAGGCGGCCCACCTCGTCGTGGCCGGTGACGGGGACCTGCACACCGAGCCGGCGGGTGCGGGCGACGTCCTCGGCGGCGGTGGTGAGGATGACCAGGCGGTGGGTGATGCGCCGGGCCAGCCACCAGCCGAACAGGCCGGCGCCCGTCACGACCGCGAGCATCAGCACGATCGTGCGCTGCTGAAGCGCCCGCAGCAGGTCCTCGGTGTCGCTGAACTCCTGCGCGACCTGCACGGCGCCCCGGCCGCCGCCGAGGGAGACGGTCGCGACGCGGTAGACGTCGCTGCCGACGTCGACGTCCTCGTGCTCGGTGATCCGCCCGGCCGTCGTGGCGGCGGCGACCTCGCGGTCGGCGTCCCTGACGGGCAGCCCGGGGTTGCCGGGGTCGACGACCGCGCCGTCCGGGCCGAGGACCTGGACGTCGGTCCGGGCCGGCCGCACGATGTCGTGGCCGGGCGCGGACGAGGAGAAGTCCTCCGGGACCATCGCCCGGTCGCGGACCTCGTCCCGCAGGTCCTGCACGACCTCGTCGAACACCGACTCCTGGTCCACCCGCACCAGCCGGGCGGCGGCCCCGTACGACAGGACGCCGACGAGGAGCGTGACGGCGGCCGTCACCGCCGCGAAGGACACCGCGAAGGTGGTGCTGAGCGAGGCGAGCCGCCCCCGCCGCCCGGAGGGCCATCCGCGCAGGCCGCCCATGCCGCGCTCCTCAGTCCTCCCGCAGCACGTAACCCACACCCCGCACGGTGTGGATCAGCTGCGGGGCGCCTGGCTGGTCCAGCTTGCGGCGCAGATATCCGACGTAGACCGCGAGGTTCTTGGAGCCGGGGCCGAAGTCGTAGCCCCAGATGCGGTCGTAGATGGTGGAGTGGTCGAGGACGATGCCCGCGTTGCGCACGAGCAGCTCCAGCAGCTCGAACTCGGTGCGGGTCAGCTCCAGCTCCCGCTCCCCGCGCCAGGCCCGCCGCGCCCGCGGGTCCATGCGCAGCCCGGCGGCCTGCACGAACCGCTCCGACGGAGGTGCCGGCCGCACCACCTCGGCGGGGGCCGGGGGCGCGGTGCGGCGCAGCAGGGCGCGCAGCCGGGCGAAGACCTCCTCGACGTCGAAGGGCTTGACGACGTAGTCGTCGGCGCCCGCGTCGAGGCCGGCGATCCGGTCGGCGGTCTCCACGAGCGCCGTCAGCATGAGGATGGGCGTGCGGTCGCCCTCGGCGCGCAGCACCCGGCAGACCTGGAGGCCGTCGATGCCGGGCATCATCACGTCGAGGACGAGCACGTCCGGTGGTGTGCGGTGGGCGTGCGCGAGTGCCTCGACGCCGTCGGCTACCGCGGTGACCTCGTAGCCCTCCAGGGTCAGGGCGCGCTCGAGGGCGTGGCGGATGGCGCGGTCGTCTTCGGCGAGCAGCACGGTGGGAGGCACGCTCCTCAGTCTGCCAAGGCCCCTGTCGGTTGTGCGGCGGCCGGGGTCCCCCGGGGGCCCTTCTTACTGGGCTCTCACCGTCGGCTCGGCGCCACGAGCCCCGCCCGCCGTGCCGTCACGGGCCTCACGGGCCACGAGCCCCGCCCGCCGTTCCGTCGCGGCGCCACGAGCCGCGTCGGCCGTCGCACCCACGACGCCGCGACCCCCGTCAGCCGTCAGCCGTCAGCCGTCAGCCGTCAGACCGGAGACGGCGCGGGTCTCGACGGCCGTCACACCCGCGACGCCGCAACCCCCGACGGCCGTCACACCCTCAGTGCCGCGAGTCGCTCCTCGAACGGCACCACCGGGAGGGTGTCCCGGGTGGGACGGGCCGCCGGCAGTCCGTTCATCAGCCCGGCCAGTTCCCCGGCCGCCCGCTCGATCCGCTCGGGCAGCCCCTCGGCGCCCCAGTCCTCCGAGGCGGCGTACACCGCGGTCGGCACCACGACGGCCCGCAGGTGGGCGAAGAGGGGGCGCAGCGCGTGCTCCAGCACGAGCGAGTGCCGGGCGCTGCCGCCGGTCGCCGCGACCAGCACGGGCTTCCCGGTCAGCGCGTCCTTGTCGAGCACGTCGAAGAAGGACTTGAACAACCCGCTGTAGGACGCCGAGAACACGGGGGTGACGACGATCAGCCCGTCCGCGGCCGTGACCGCGTCCAGTGCGGCCGCCAGGGCCTTGCCGGGGAACCCGCTGGTGAGGTGGTGGGCGATCTCGACCGCCAGTTCGCGCAGCTCGACGACCTGCACCTCGACCGGGGTGTTCCGGCCGACGGCGGTGGCCAGCCGGTCGGCCAGCAGCCGGGTGGACGACGGGACGCTCAGTCCCGCCGAGACGACGACGAGGTTCATGCGACGGTCTCCTTCCGGGCGGTGGCGAGCAGGGACCGGTGGGTCGGTGCCTCCGGCGTGCCGGCCGGCCGGCCCTTGGCGAACTCCTCGCGCAGCACCGGCACGACCTCCTCGCCGAGCAGGTCGAGCTGTTCGAGGACGGTCTTCAGCGGCAGGCCCGCGTGGTCCATCAGGAACAGCTGGCGCTGGTAGTCGCCGGCGTACTCGCGGAAGGACAGCGTCTTCTCGATGACCTGCTGCGGGGAACCGACCGTCAGCGGAGTCTGCTCGGTGAAGTCCTCCAGCGACGGGCCGTGCCCGTAGACGGGGGCGTTGTCGAAGTACGGCCGGAACTCGCGGACGGCGTCCTGGGAGTTGCGGCGCATGAACACCTGGCCGCCGAGGCCGACGACGGCCTGTTCGGGGGTGCCGTGCCCGTAGTGGGCGAACCGGTCGCGGTACAGCTCGACCATCCGCTTGGTGTGGTCGGCCGGCCAGAAGATGTTGTTGTGGAAGAAGCCGTCGCCGTAGAAGGCGGCCTGCTCGGCGATCTCCGGGGAGCGGATGGAGCCGTGCCAGACGAACGGCGGGACCCCGTCCAGCGGCCGGGGCGTCGAGGTGAAGCCCTGGAGCGGTGTGCGGAACGTGCCCTCCCAGTCGACGACGTCCTCGCGCCACAGCCGGTGCAGCAGGGCGTAGTTCTCGACGGCGAGGTTGATGCCCTGGCGGATGTCCTGCCCGAACCAGGGGTAGACCGGGCCGGTGTTGCCACGCCCCATCATCAGGTCGACGCGCCCGTCGGCCAGGTGCTGGAGCATCGCGAAGTCCTCGGCGATCTTCACCGGGTCGTTGGTGGTGATGAGGGTGGTGGAGGTGGAGAGGATCAGCCTCTCCGTGCGCGCGGCGATGTAGCCGAGCATCGTGGTCGGCGACGACGGCACGAAGGGCGGGTTGTGGTGCTCGCCGGTCGCGAAGACGTCGAGGCCGACCTCCTCGGCCTTCAGCGCGATGGCGACCATGGCCTTGATCCGCTCGCGCTCGGTCGGCGTACGGCCCGTGGTGGGGTCCGGCGTGACGTCGCCGACCGAAAAGATCCCGAACTGCATGGTCGCTCACCCTCCAAATGGTTGACTGTTCAACTATACCGCTGAACAACCGCCCCGGACCCCCTGTTCCCGGGTACCCCCGGCTGTCGGTGCCCCGCCCTACGATCGCCCCATGGCCGCCCCCCGCCGTGACACCCGAGGCATCGTCGACGCCGCGGAACTCCTCGCGCGCGTCCGCTTCCGCCGCCGCGAACCGGCCGAGCCGCTACGGCCCTACCTGGAGCACTACTGGCTGATCGACTGGGACCTGGAGCAGCCGTACGCCTCCCACGTCGTCCCCCACCCGTCGGTCAACATCGTGTTCCAGCGGTACGAGGGCGAGGCCCCGTTCGCCGAACTCGCCGGCATCGGCCTCGGTCTCTTCACCCAGAAGCTGGCCGGCAGGGGGCGGGTGTGCGGGATCAAGTTCCGCCCGGGCGGCTTCCGCCCCTTCGCGCCGGCCCACCCGGTCGGCGACTGGACGGGCCGCCGGGTCCGCCTCCCGGACGCCGATCCGGAGCCCGTTCTCTCCCCCGACGACGAGGACGCCCGCGTCGCCGCCCTCGACACCTTCCTGCTGTCCCTCGACCCCCGCCCCGACCCCCGGGCCGAGCAGGCGATGGCCCTGGTCGACCGCGTCCGCGCCGACCGCGCGATCCGCCGCGTCGCGGAGCTCGCACGGGCGGAGGGCGTCTCGGTACGACTGCTGCAACGCCTCTTCGCCGCGTACGTGGGGGTCGGCCCGAAGTGGGTCGTCCTGCGCTACCGCATCCACGAGGCACTGGAACGGGCGGAGACCACGGCAGCCGTCGACTGGGCCTCCCTGGCCGCCGAACTGGGCTACTCCGACCAGGCCCACCTGGTACGCGACTTCAGGACGACGGTGGGGGTGCCGCCCACGGCGTACGCACCCGGACAGGGGCGCGGCGCCCGGCCCCCGGCGGGCCGACCGGACCCGCGCGCAACGCCCGCGCCCCCGGCGGACCCACCCGGCGGGCGCGGCACGGCCGCCCGGCCACCGGGGGACCCGCCGGGACGGCCCCACCGGCACACACCCGCCAGGACGGATCCCCGGGACGAACCGGCCAGGACGGATCCGCCCGGGCGGCTCACACCTGCTTCTCGTCGCGCGGGCGCGGCAGGATCGCCTCCAGCGTGACGTCGCGCAGTTCCTGCCAGCGGTCCATGAGGTCGATCCGCTGGTGCAGGACGTCGGAGATGTGCTGCACGCCGTAGAAGGAGGCGACCATGAGGTGGGCGGCGGCCCGCGGCGTCATGCCCTCCCGCAGCAGGCCCTCCCGCCGCGCCTCCTCGAACAGCTCGGTGAGCAGCCTGATCCAGCCGACGTACGGTTCGGGCAGCGCGGTGCCGATGAGCGACCGCTCGGACTGCAACCGGGTGGCCGCCTGCACCACGGGCTCGCCGCGGAACGCCTCGGCGGTGCGGTCCAGCAGCCGGAAGACCGTCTCCCGCGGATCGAGCCCCTCGGCGCGCACCTCGGCGAGGATGTCGGGCCAGAGCTGGTAGTTGCTCTCGACCACGGCCACGGCCATGGCTTCCTTGTTCTTGAAGTGGAAGTAGACCGCGCCCTTGGTCATGCCGACCCGCTCGGCCACGTCGACGACTGAGGTGGCGCTGTAGCCACGCTCGGCGAACAGCCGGGCCGCGGTGTCGAGCACCTTCTCACGGGTCCGCACCGCACGTTTCTGCATCGGCCGGCGCTGTTCCGTGTCATCTGCGGGTGTCGACGTGGTGGTCATGGTGGTGCTCGCTTTCCGGTGGTTTGCGCACGTCGTCAAGCGGACTGAGTCATTCGGCCGCCCTTCCGAGGATGTCAGATTTCCTCGTTGCAATATACCTTCTCGAAGGTATATTTCTTCCTCGGCGGGGCCGCGGGTCCCGCCGACAGCTTGTGCTCAGCGTCTGCTTCATCCATCTCACTGGGGGCGAGAATGAGTGTTGACGTGCTGATGGCGAGTGCGCACGGGGGTGGGCACGGACCGGACCTGGAGCGGATCGTTCCGCAACGACTGGTCCACAAGACCGCGGCGCGCGAGGTGCTGCTGACCGACGCGGTGCGCGTGCGCCCGGGGCACTTCTACCTCGCCTTACGACAGCCGGCCGGACACGGTCTGTACCGGTCCGACGTGGCGGCGGCGACCGACTCGACGCTGTTCGTGGAAGGGCTGCGGCAGGCCGCGATCTACCTCTCCCACCGCTTCTACGGAGTACCTCTCGAGCACCCCTTCATCTTCTGCGGACTCGACTTCCGCGCGGTCGTGCCGGACGAGGGGGCGGACGCGGACGAGGACGCCGACGCCTCCCCGGTCCTGGAGGTCACCTGCCGCGAGACGGCGCGCCGCACTCCGCGCCGGACGGTCATGAGCCTCGACGCCCGTCTGCTGGCCGGCGGTGAGGTCCGCGCCGAGGGCAGCGTGTCCTGGCAGGCGGTGCACCCGGACCGCTACGCGGCGGTGCGCAGCCGCGGCCTCGGAGGCGTCGAGCCGACAGCCCCCGACCGGACGAGGGGCGACGACGCGACGGGGAGCGGCGACGCGGCGGGAGGCGGCGGCCGAGCGGGAGTCGGCACCCCGAAGGCCGACGGCACCCCGGCGGGCAGCGGCGGGCCGGCGGGCAGCGGCGGGCCGGCGGGGTACCGGCTGCTCGCACCCACCCGGGTGGGCCGCGACAGCGCCGCGGACGTGGTGGTGGCCGGGCCCGCGGGAGCGGGTCAGGACCTCACGGCCACCGGGGCGTGGGGTGACGAGGAGTCGGGTGACGGAGAGTTTGCAGGAACCTTTCTTCTGCATGTCGACCAGACCCACCCCGTCTTCTTCGACCACCCCAGCGACCACGTCCCCGGCATGCTTCTGCTGGAGGCGTTCCGTCAGACCTCGCGGGCCGCGCTCGGACCGTCCGCGGATCGCGCGCACGCTTGGGTGATGTCCCGGGGCGCCGTCGAGTTCGCCGCGTACTGCGAACTGCACGCCCCGGTCCGCCTCGTCGTCCGCCGGTCCGCGGAGGGCGGCGCGGTGGTGCTCCGCATGGCGGCCGTTCAGCACGAGCGGGTCGTCGCCACGGCCCGGGCGCACTGGACGCCGGTGAACGCCGACGCGCAGCTCGCCTCCCGCCCGGCCCGCGCGAGGAGCGCGGCATGACGGGCGGCACGAGGACGGCGTCGGTGACGTCCGCGGTGACGCCGCGAGGTGCGGCTTCCGGGACGGGCACGGAGAGCGGTGTCCCCCAGGAGGGCGCCGCTCGGCACGGCGGTGCGGCCGGGCCCTCGGGGCTGCCGGCCGGGCCGACGGGAGACGGGATCGCCGCGTTCGTCGGCGGCGTAGGCGGCGCCGCTCGGCACGGCGGTGCGGCCGGGCCCTCGGGGCTGCCGGCCGGGCCGACCGGAGACGGAATCGCCGCGTTCGTCGGCGGCGTAGGCGGCGCCGCTCGGCACGGCGGTGCGGCCGGGCCCTCGGGGCTGCCGGCCGGTCCGACCGGAGACGGGATCGCCGCGTTCGTCGGCGGCGTACGTCCGGCGCGAGGGGGCGGTGGCCGTGCTACCGCGACCGCGGTCGCGGTGGCGCCGGCTCCCTCGGTCGCCGAGCAAACGGCGGGCGTACGGACGCCGGCCACGGACGGACCCGTGACCGGGGCCGTCGGCCACGTCGCCGGGGAACGGCGGATGACCGGGGTCGTCGGCCACGTCGCCGGGGTACGGCGGCCCGCCGGGCTCGGCGGTTCCTTCGGAGCCGCGGGTTTCGGCGGGGGGCGGGCGGAGGGGCTGGCGACCGGGGCCGCCCGGGTGGCCGGGGTCGCGGGCCCGCGGGCGGCGCAGGCCGACCGGCGGCGCAGGCTCGACCGTGACGTGATCGCCGAGATCACCCGGGCCGGCTTCAACCGCCATTTCGTACCCCGTGAGCACGGCGGGGTCGCGGGCTCGTTCACCACGCTGGTGTCCGCCGCCGCGCGGGTCGGCGAGAGCTGCACCTCCGCGGCCTGGGTCGCGGCGCTGTTCGCGGCGCACGGACGGCTCGCCGCCTACCTCCCCGAGCGCGCCCGCAGGGAGTTGTGGGCGACCTCCCCCGACACCCGCATCGCGGCCGGTGTCGCGCCGCCGGTGCTCGACGCCCGGGCGGTGCCCGGTGGTTGGGAGCTCACCGGGGAGTGGCCGAACGTCAGCGGGGCCGACTTCGCCGACTGGGTGCTGCTCGCGGCCCGGGCCGAGGTGCCGGGCACCCCGGTGTCCACCCTCTTCCTCGTACCGGTGCGGGACTGCACGGTGCTGGACACGTGGCAGACCCTCGGCATGCGCGGGACGGGCAGCAACACCGTCCGTGTCGACCGGGCGTTCGTCCCCGTCCACCGCACCGTGCCGCGGGAGCGGCTGCTGCGGCCGCGCGAGGCGGGGGCGGCCCGCTGCCACAGCGTCCCGTACCCGCTGGTCGCGGCACTGATGTTCGCCGGGCCCGTGCTCGGCGCCACCCGCGGCGCGCTCGCCGAGTGGGTGGGTGTGGTCCCGGACGGGCTGGCGGCAGGAGGGGTGCCCCGGATCGCGCAGGTCCTCGCCCGGTCGTCGGCCGAGCTGCGCGCCGCCGAGCTGCTGATGAAGGCGGCCGCGGTGCGGGCGGACCGGGCCGGGGCGGACGGACTGACGGTGGCGGAGAACGTACGGGACGTGGTGGCCGCCGTCGAGATGTGCGTGCGGGCCGTGGACCGCCTGTTCCGCGCCCGCGGAACCGAGGGGCAGGCCGAGGGCGACCCGGTGCAGCGCCGCTGGCGGGACGTTCAGGCGGCGTCGACCCACGGGATGCTCCGCTTCGACCCGTCCGCCATGTCCTACGCGCAGGCCGTGCTCGGAGCGGCCGTGGGCGCAGCCGGCCGGCCCGACGGGGCGTAGGGGTACCGGGACGGACGGATGCCGGAGCCGGTGGAGAGGGCCCCTCTACGAGGGTTTCCTCGGCGCCGGCTCCTCGCGGAGACTTCCGCGCGAACGTCTCCTCTTAAAGGTCTCCTCGCGAGGCTTCCTCGCGAAGGTTTCCTCGCAACGTCTCGTCGCGAACCTCTCCTCGCGGTGGTGAGGCGGTGAGCGCGGGGTCGTGGCCGGCCGGCCGGTTCGCCGGCCCGCGACGCACGAAGGGAGCGCCCCGTAGGGGGCGCTCCCTTCCGTCTGCCCGGGGCCACGGCCGGTCAGACGGGGCAGCTCGTGGCGGCGGCGGGGGTGCGCAGCGCGGCGGTCACGAGGCGCCACAGGGCCTCGATCCGGTCCCGGACGGGCAGGTCGCGGTGGGGGGCCGGTACGTGCTGGAAGCCGAAGACCAGGGACAGCACCAACTGCGCCACGGACTCGGGCGAGTGGGACGGCTGGATCTCACCGGCGGCCTGCGCCCGCTCGGCGTTGCGCACCAGGAAGTCCCAGACCTGGTCGAGCAGCCGGCCGTCCCGCCCGTCCGGCAGCTCGAACGCGAGCCGGAAAGCGGCCCGCACCCGTATGTCGGCCCAGACCTCGCAGGTGAGGGTCACCGTGAAGGCGCGCAGGGTGCACAGCGGGGTGAGCCGGGCGGTGTCGGTCTCGGCGAGCACGCGCTGCCACATCCCCGCACCGTGCCGGATCAGTGTCCGCGCGAGCTCCTCCTTGGAGGAGAAGTGCCCGTACAGGGCGCCCTTGGTCAGATCGGTGGAAGCGACGATGCCGCTCAGTGTCGTCCGGGTGTATCCGAGGGTGACGAACTCCTCGGCCGCCGCGTCGAGGATGACCTCGTACGTCCGGCGCGCACGGTCTTGTTTGACCATCCCACCTCCTCGTGTCGGCCCCCCGTGAAAAATACCATCTCAAAGGTATGTTTCCGTGGTCAGGCGTTCAAGCTCGTAGTCGGCCATGTACTCCGGCGTAAAAAACCTTCCCGAAGGTATTTGTTTGTGTATGATGGCGTCAGGCCGATCGGCGCGCCGCCCTCGGCCCGGAGCCTGTGAGAGCGATGGGGGATCGCAGCCGTGTGGAGCCGAGAGACAAGTCAGCTTCAAGCAGCCCCGGCCTACGCCGTCGTCCTGGGGCTGAGAAACGACCTTCAGCGCTACGGCATCGAACGGATGCTGCAGTCCGCCCCCGCGGTGGAGGGCATGCGGTCGCACCCCGAGTCGGCGCGTGCCGTGAGCGACGCCCGCGGCTCGGGGGCCGCCTTCCTGCTGCTGTCGGCCGGCGAGATCGACGCCGAGACGGCGGAGGCCCTCGCGTCGCTCGGCCCGGACGACCCGAAGGTGCTGCTGCTCGTCGACGACGAGGAGACCGCGGACCTGGAGCGGATCGCGTCGGTGCGCAGTGCCGGCATCCTGGCGGTACGCGACCTCAGCCCCGAGTCCCTGCACGACGTCATGCTCAGGGCGGCACGGGGAGAGGTGCCGCTGCCGGCCGGGCTGACCCGGCGGCTGCTCGCGCCCGCCCGGGTCACGGCCGAGACCAGGCCGCTGCCACGGCTCACTCCGCGGGAACGCCAGACCCTCGACCTCATGGTGGACGGGTTGAGCAACAAGCAGATCGGCCGCCGCCTGCTGATCTCCGAGCACGGCGCGAAGCGGCTGGTGGCCAACGTCCTGGCCAAGCTGGACTGCCCCAACCGCACGACGGCCGTCGCCCGCGCCTTGCGCGAGGGTCTGTACGGCGGCTGACAGGGCCCGCGTCACCTGCCACGCCCCATCGAACGGAACCGCCAGCAGAAGGGACCACGCCCCACCATGGAGACCACCCGTGCCTTCACGTCCGCGGCGTTCTTCGACGTCGACGAGACCCTGATCACGGTCAAGAGCATGTTCGAGTTCCGGCGTCACTGGCTGGCCGCGCACGGCGACGACGACGGCAGCGCGTACGCGGCGGAGTGGGCGGACACCAGAGCCAGGGCCGAGGCCGGCGTCGACCGCAGCGAGATCAACCGCGCCTACTACCGGCGGTTCGCCGGCCGCACCCTCGCCGAACTCCTCGACGCCGGGCACGCCTGGTACGAGGAGTACCGCCGGCGCCCCGACGCCTTCGTCGCCGCGACGATGCGCGCGGCCGCCGAGCACCGCGCCGCCGGCCACGCGGTGGTGCTCGTGTCCGGCTCCTTCCGCGGCGTCCTCGACCCGCTCGCCGAGGAACTCGGCGCCCACCGCGTGCTGTGCACCGAGCCGCTGACGGACGCCGACGGGGTCCTCACCGGAGAGGTGTCGCGCCCGATGATCGGCCCGAACAAGGCTCGGGGCGTCCGCGAGACGATGGCCGATCTGGGCGTGCGTCCGGAGAACTGCTTCGCGTACGGCGACCACTCCAGCGACCTGGAGATGCTGGACCTGGTCGGCAACCCCCGCATGGTCGGGTCGGACCCCGTCCTGGCCGAGCACGCGCGCCGACGCGGCTGGCCCGTCCTGCCCGCGGCCGCCGGCGCGGCGGCGTAGGCGGACCGCCCCACGCCCCACGACCGCCCCCTGCGCCCGCGCCCGCGCCCGTGCACCGGTCCGCCGGATCGCGGCGCCGCACGGCGACCTCCACGACCACGCCACGGCCCAGCCCTGGCCACACCACCAGCACCAGCACCAGCACCAGCACCAGCACCAGCACCAGCACCAGCAACCACAGCAACCACAGCAACCACAGCAACCACAGCAACCACAGCGAAAACGGCTGTCCGCCTCGCGCGGGCAGCCGTTCTTCTTTTTTCCGCCCCCCTTTCCGTCGCATCCCGGTGTTTCTCCTCCGCATCCGGCGCTCTGGAAATCCAGGTATGCCCGACCGGCCATACCCACCGGCGCAGTAGCCGTCCAGTGATGCCAAGTGCGGCGCACCAAAGGGCCGTTGTGGACCTTCGTCGCCCCGCCTAGGCTCGAACCGAATTCAAACGGACCGAATGACCTTTCCCTTTCCTGAGGCAGTTCTTCCCGGATCCCCGTCTGAGTTCCGGCCCTTCTCACAAGGCGGCAGCCGGCCGCTCGAAACATGGGAGAGAAGTGTGGCGACATCTCTGGTGAACCGCATGGCGCGCTTCGGCGACGCCGACGCCGTCGTCTTCGACGGCACCACCTACAGCTACAACCAGTTGCTCGGCATGGTCGACGACTGGCGGAAACTGCTCGACGCCCACGACGTGCGCCCCGGAGAGGTGGTGACCCTGGAAGGGGCGTACTCGCCACAGGCCTGCGCCGGTCTGGTCGCGCTGATCGAACGCTCGGTGGTGGTCGTGCCGCTCACCGTGCTGCCGGAGGCGAAGCGCGAGGAGTTCCTCGACGTCGCCGAGGTCGAGGTGACCCTCACCATCGACACCGACGGCAGCCACGGCGTGCGCCGCACCGGCCGCCGCGCGGAGCACGCGCTCTACGGCCGGCTGCGGGCCGCTCAGCGCCCCGGGCTGGTCCTCTTCAGCTCCGGCACCACCGGCCGCAGCAAGGCCTCCGTGCTGGACTTCGCCAAGGTGCTGGCGCGCTACGGCGAGGGCGGCAAGCCCCGGCGCATCCTGTCGTTCCTCAGCCTGGACCACATCGGCGGCATCAACACCCTGCTGCACACGCTCACACAGGGCGGCACCGTGGTCACCGTCGGGGAGCGCACGCCCGACTCGGTGTTCGCCGCGGTCGAGCGGCACGGCGTGGAGGTCCTGCCGACCACCCCGACGTTCCTGAACATGGTGCTGATCTCGGGCGCGCTGGAGCGCTACGACACCTCCGCCCTGCGGCTGGTCACCTACGGCACCGAGCCGATGCCGGAGCGCACCCTCCGCCGGCTCGCCCGGGAGCTGCCCCACGTGCGGCTGAAGCAGACGTACGGGCTGTCCGAGCTGGGCATCCTGCCCACCAAGTCACGCGGCGACGACACCCTCTGGGTCAAGCTGGGCAACGCCGGCTTCGAGCACAAGATCGTCGACGACGTGCTGTGGATCCGCTCCGACATGGCGATGCTCGGTTACCTCAACGCCCCGGCCCCCTTCGACGACGAGGGCTTCTTCAACACCCAGGACGTGGTGCAGACCGACGGCGAGTGGATCAGGATCCTGGGCCGCCGCTCGGAGATCATCAACGTCGGCGGGGAGAAGGTCTACCCCAGCGAGGTCGAGAGCGTCGTCCTGGAGGTCGACGGCATCGCCGAGGTCACCGTCGCGGGCCGGCCCAGCCCGGTCACCGGCATGGTGGTGAAGGCGACCGTGCAGCTGGCCGACGGCGTGGAGGAGGACCCGCGGTCCGTGGCCCGCCGGGTGCGCGCGCACTGCCGTACCAAGCTGGAGCCGTTCAAGGTCCCCGCGGTGGTCGAGGTGTCGGACGAGCGGCACCACTCCGACCGCTTCAAGAAGACCAGGGCCCTGGTGTGACCGCCGCAGGAGGGACCGGGGCGGGAGCCGGTGCGGGAGCCGGCCGGGTCGCCGTCGTCAGCGGCGGCAGCCGGGGACTCGGCAGACTGCTGGTGGAGCGGCTGCTGGGGGACGGCTGGAAGGTCGCCACCTTCAGCCGCTCGGCGACCGACTTCGTCAAGGACACCGTGGCCGAGCACCCCGACCGTTTTCTGTGGGAGTCGGTCGACCTGGTCGACCGCAAGGCCCTGCGGAGTTTCGTGACCACGGCGGCCCGCACGCTCGGCGGCATCGACCTGCTGATCAACAACGCGGCCGTCCTCAACAAGCAGGAGCTGTTCCTCACCACGTCGGCCAGGCAGGTCGACCTGCTCCTCGCCAGCAACCTGGCGGCACCGATCGCCCTCGCCCAGGCCTGCGCGCGCGTCATGAGCAACGGCGGCGGCGGCCAGATCGTCAACGTGTCGTCCATCAACGCCGTACGCGGCTATCGAGGAGTCGCCGTCTATTCGGCGACCAAGGCGGGGCTGGACGGATTCAGCCGCAGTCTCGCCCGCGAGCTGGGCCCGCTGAACATCCGGGTGAATTCCATCGTCCCCGGATTCTTCGACAGCGAGATGACCACCGAGGTCACCGAGCAGAACCGCGAGCGCATCGCGCGCCGCACTCCGCTCGGCCGGCTCGCCGACGCCGAGGAAATCGCCAACGCCGTCCTTTTCCTCGTTTCCGACCAGTCCTCGTTCATCACCGGACAAACGATCATCGTCGACGGAGGAATCACATGCTAGCGCCGGGTGCCGTCAAGAACATCGTCATCGACCACATCACCGAACTCCTCAAGGAAGCCGGCGTCGAGCACGGCGAGATCACCGGAACCGAGCAGCTCAACGGCATCGGCCTGTCCTCGCTGCTGCTCGCCCGGCTGATCATCCAGCTGGAGACCGACCTCGACGTGGACCCCTTCGCCGACGAGGACCTGGTCATCTCCGACCTGCGCACCGTCGACGAGCTGGTCGACGCCTACGAGCGGGCGCTGAGCCTGTCCATCGCGGTGTGAGCCGCGTCCGTTCCGCCCTCCGGATGCCCGGCAGGGAAGTCCGGACCCCACCCAAGGCCTTTTCCAGAAGGGAGTCGTACACGATGTCGCACGCGGCACAGGAGACCGTGGTGGTCGTCGGCGACCGGTTCGAGGAGTTCCTCGCCCAGCGCGGTACGGTCGCCGCGACCGAGCTCCTCGCCCGGCTGCGCGCCGGGGACCTGCCGGAGCGCCTGGAGATCTCGATCGGTCAAGGGCTCAGCGCCGACCAGCTCGGCGAACTGTCGGTGCTCGCCTCGATGAACGCCAACGTGCTCATACGCCAGGGTGAGGTGCCCGTCCACGCGGCCCGTCACCTCACCCACAAGCACCAGGCGCAGAACGTCCTGATCGGCCCGGTCGAGGAAGCCGGCGAGCGGACGTACCGGGCGCCGCTGCTGCTCGACCAGCGCGTCGAGGTGCTCGCCGACCACCTCACCGGCCTGCACATCCCGGCCGTCACCCTGCTGGAGGCGGCCCGCCAGACCTGGACCGTGGTCACCGAGCGATACCTGCTCGACGGCGAGCAGCCCACCCGGTTCGTGATCAGCTCGGTGAACTCGTCGTTCCACCACTTCGTGTTCCCGCTGCCGGCCACGGTCGAGTACCGGCTGCGCGACCGGCAGGCGTCTCCGGCGGGCGAGTCCATCGCCTTCACCGTGAGCGTGCTCCAGGGCGGTCGGGCCGCGGCCGTCTTCGAGGCCGAGATCCGGGTCATCCCGCTCCGGCTCGCCGAGAAGCAGGAGGTCATGGCCGCGCGCACGGCCATCCGCGAGGAGTGCGCGGCGCCGGCTCCCGTGGCGGCGGCCGACGGGCGCGAGCCGGCGCTGGCCGGCGCGGGCGGGCGGTGAGCGGGGGTGCTCTGGACCGTCCACTGCACCGACGGGCCCGGCGCGGCGGAGCGACGGAGCGACCTGCGCTCCGCGCACTCCGCCCGCCTGGGCACCGCCCGGCCGCGGCCCCTGCTGTACGGGCCCCTCGTCGGCGACGACGGTGAGGGCGCGGTCGGCAGCCTGTTCGTGCTGAGCGCGCCGGACCGCGACACCGTCCGGCGGTGGGTCGAGGAGGACCCCTTCCACACCGGCGGGGTGTGGCAGACGGTGCGGATCGCCGCACTGCGGCTGTCGGACCGGTCGCCCGTGCGCATCCCCGACGAGGTCACCGAACGGGCCCCCGACCGGCTCACGGGCTGAGGTCCGCCCGGCTCACCGGCCCAACCGCCCGTCGACCGGGCGCCCGGCCTCGCGGTGCGCGCCACTCCGTACGGCAGCGGAGGGAGGACGACCGGCTCACCGGCCGAACCGCCCGACCGGCTCACCGTCTGCGTGTCCGCCCGGACGCCGGTCCGTGGGCGCTCGGCCGGACGCCGGTCACCGCGGGCGCTCGGCCGGGCCGGATCCGCAGGCCTCGCCCGGGCCGGATCCCGGGTACGGCGTCGCCGGCGAAGGCGCCGGACCGGTCGGGAGCCGGCCGGCGCCCCGCCACCCCCGACGCCCCTCTCTCCCCCCACCATCCCGCACCCCCGACCACACCTCTCCCCCCACATCCCTCCTCCCCCACGGCCCTCTCCCCCCACGCCCCTCTCCCCCCACGCACCTCTCCCCCCACGCACCTGTCACCCCCGCTCCCCCAAGCACCCCGCCTCCACCGACAGAAACCCCTTCACACGAAAGGCAGTTGACGCATGTCCGCTCCCCTTCTGCTCGTCACCGAAGCCCCTGTCCGGCCCGAGGCCGACGGACAGGCCGTCAAGGCATGGCTCGACCTGCACGCCCGCCGCTCCTCCGACGCCCGGCTGTACCGGTCCGTCGAGGGCGCCGACACGCTCCTCGAACTCCGGCCCCTCGGTGACCTGTCGGAGCTGGCCGCACTGCGCGACGAGTGGCGCGAGCTGTTCGACGCCGTCTCGCCGCACCTGGCCGGCGACTTCCGGCGCCAGGTCCAGGAGTTCGTCGAGGCCCCCAAGGACACCGCCGGAGCGCTCCCGGACACGCCGTACGTGCAGCTGCGCCGTGTCGAGGTCAAACCGCCGGTGCTGTCCGAGTACCGGGCCTGGCGCGACCGCACCATCTTCGAGACGGTGCGGGGCGCGGACGAGTCCGAGGTGTGGCTGGCCTACCACTCCCTGCTGAGCACCGACGCCGGTGTGCTGTTCGTCGCCGGCTTCAGCTGCGAGCCCGAGCGGCACAACGGCGTGTACCGGACGCCGGCGTACGAGGCGATCCTGGAGGAGGTCCGCGAGAAGTACATCGTGCCGGTCGGCGGCGAGGGCGGCCTGTTCACCAAGACGTACGCCCGGATCGAGGGCTGAGCGTCATGCGGTCGAAGAGCTACGAACTGAGCCTGACCACCCAGGGGCCGACCTACCCGCCCAGCGAGGTCATGAACGGCGACGGCGACTTCGTCGTCATCGGCCGGGTCAACCGGCGGGGTCCCGACGGGACCGTGACGTCGGAGTGGGGCCGGGCGATCGTCTCCCCGGACAGCCCTCTGCCGCCGCACGGCGACAACCTCCCGTACACCATCGTGCGCGAGCTGCCCGAGCACCTCGACGCCGCCGACCGGGACATGGTGCTGTACACCCTGCCGCTGCCGCTGCCCATCAACAACTACCCGATGCTGTTCGCCCCGGAGCAGTGCCCCGACGCGCACGCGGTACGGCGGCCCAGCTTCCCCTTCCACGAGGTCCCGATCCCCGACTTCCGGCCCGAGGACGGACGCCGGGTGAACCGGCCGGTGACGCTCGGGCAGTGGGTGCGGGCCCAGGGCTGGCTGGACGTGTCGCTGGTCGACGGCGGCCGGGCGGCACAGTTCAGCTTCGAGTTCTCCGGTCTCGTACCGGACAGCATGTACACCGTCATGTCGCTGCGGGAGAACGACCTCGCGCCGGCACCGGTCGGCCCCTTCCGGCCGGGACCGCTCGGCGCGCCCAACGTCTTCATGGCGGACGAGGACGGGAAGGGGCGGTACCGGGCGACCCTGCCGAACCCCTTCCCGGCACCGGGCGAGCCCGGCCCGCGCCGCATCGTCAACGTGGTGCTGCTGTGGATGAGTTACGGCATGAACTACGGCGGGGCGATCGGGTTCTACGGGCTCGGCGGCGACATCCACGCCCAGCTCAAGCTGCGCGAGCCGAGCTTCCAGGAGTTCACCACGACCGCGGGCTGACCGGGTGGCCGACCGGGCATACCCGGTCGGCCACGGCCCTCCGGGCATGGCCGACCGGAATGGCCATGGGGAATGGCCAAGCGGAATACCCGACCGGAGTGGCCGACCGGAATGGCCGATCAGAATAACCGGCCGGAATACCCGGCCGGAATGGCCGGTCGGAATGGCCGGTCGGAATGGCCGGTCGGGGTAGTTGAAATCGGCGTTGTCCGTCTTTCTCGAACTCGATAGATTCACAGAGCAGTTGGAGGTAATCCATGCCTGTCATCCAGGTCACCGTGTGGAAGCAGCGCGACGAGGTCGCCAAGGAGCTCATCGAGGAGCTCACGGCCACCACGCAGAAGGTGCTGGGACTTCCGCTCGACAAGATCACCGTTTATCTGAGCGAAATTCCCGCGAACCGCTGGGGAGAGGCCGGCGCGCTCGGCTCGGACCCGGACTTCGCGGAACTCAGCAGGCGGCGCTGACCTCCTTCCGCACCAAGTCCCCCACCAGTGAGGAAGTCGAAGACCATGGGAGAGAACGTGGCGGAGGTCCCCCGCCTTACCGGACCGCAGCGGCGCATCGGCGCTCGCGGCCCACTCGTCGGAGCGATCGGCCTCGGCTGCATGGGCATGAGCGGCGAGTACTACGGCCCGGCCGACGACGCGCGCTCCGTCAAGGTCATCAACGCGGCGATCGACGCCGGGGCGACCCTCATCGACACCGCGGACATGTACGGCCGCGGCCACAACGAGGAGCTGGTCGGCCGGGCCGTCCGGACCCGGCGGGACGACATCGTGCTCGCCACCAAGTTCGGCATCCGGCTGGCGGACGGCAAGCGGTGGAACGACAACACCCCGGCCTACGCACGGCAGGCGCTCGAGGCCTCGCTGCGCCGGCTCGGCGTCGAGACGATCGACCTGTACTACGTCCACCGCTTCGACGGGGTGACCCCGGTCGAGGACACCATCGGCGCGCTCGCCGAGTTCGTCGCGGAGGGCAAGGTGCGGCACATCGGGCTGAGCGAGGTCAGCGCGGCCCATCTGCGGCGGGCGCACGCCGTTCACCCCGTCGCGGCGGTGCAGAGCGAGTTCTCGCTGTGGACGCGGAACGTGGTCGACGACGGCGTCCTGGACGCCTGCCGGGAGCTGGGCGTCGCCCTCGTGCCGTACTCGCCGCTGGGACGCGGCTTCCTCACCGGTGCCGTGCGCAGTGTGGACTCCCTGCCCGAGGGCGACTTCCGGCGCGCCAACCCGCGCTTCGCGGACGGCAGCCTGGAGGCGAACCTGCCGCTGCTCGACACCGTGGCGGAGATCGCCGACGCGCACGGCGCGACCAAGGGGCAGGTCGCCCTGGCCTGGGTCCTCGCCCAGGGGGACGACATCGTCCCGATCCCCGGCACCAAGCGCATGGAGTACCTGGCGGAGAACCTCGGCTCGTCCGCCGTACAGCTCAAGGAAGACGAACTGGCCGCCCTGGACACGGCGTTCGCCGCCGAGCGGGTGGTGGGTGAGCGGTACCCCGCCGCGATCATGCCGGTCACCCGCTGACGAGCGCGCCGCCCGGCGCGTGACGGGCGGCCGCACACCACCCGCGGCCTCCCCGCCGGCGGTCGGCCGTCCGCCGCCGGCGACGGGTCTCCGCGCCCGGCCCCCCGACCGCGTGGGCCCGATCCTCCAGCCCCCCGTCCGGGCCCACGCACCGGCTCTCCCGCCACCGTTCCTCCCCGGCCCCTCCCGGCCCACGCCCCGCACCCTCCCGATCCCCGACCCCCAGAAGGGAACCGCCATGTCCACCGAGGCCACCGTGGCCGCCGCCGTGTCCGAGCGGGAAGCGCACGGCGCCCAGGTGATGCGCACCCTCGGCATCGACCCGGACGCCGTGATCGCCGGACTCGCACCGCTCGACGAGCGGTTCGGCCACACCGTCGTCGAGTACGTCTTCGGTGACATCGTCGGCCGACCCGGACTCGACCTGCGCACCAGGGAGCTGGCGACGCTGGCCATCCTGACCGCGCTCGGCGGCTGCGAGGCGCAGCTCGAGACGCATCTGCGCGCCACGCTGCGGGCCGGCGCCACCCGCACCGAGATCGTCGCCCTGCTCACCCACGTCACCGCCTACGCCGGCATCCCCCGTGTGATGAACGCCCTGAACGTGGCCAAGCGCGTCCTGCCCCCGGCGGACCAGGACGCCTGACGCGCCGCCCCGACCCGCACCCGACCCGCCTCCGACCAGCGGACCTCCCTGACACCCCTGGAGCTCTCGTGACCACCTCACCGACCGAATTCCGAGCCACGGCCGGCACGGCGCCGGCCGCCGGGCCCCGCACGACCGGCGCGGCCCGGCGGCAGGACCCCGCGGAGCGCAGCCCGTTCGTGCGCTGGCTGTCCGTGCTCACCCTCGGCCTCGGCGTCTTCGCCATCGTCACCTCCGAACTGCTGCCGGTCGGCCTGCTGCCGCCGATCGCGCAGGACGTGGGCGTGTCGAACGGCGTGGCCGGTCTGACCGTCACCCTCTACGGCGCCGTCGCCGCGCTCACCGCCGTCCCGCTGACGGCGCTGTTCGGCCGGCTGGACCGCCGCTGGCTGATCACGGGCCTGATGGCCGTGCTGGTCGCCGGCAACATCGTCACCGCCCTCGCCCCCAACTACACCGTGCTGATCGCCGCCCGCATCCTCATGGGCTTCGCCCACGGTGTCTTCTGGTCCACCGTGCCCGGCACGACCGTCCGGCTGGTGCCCGAGAAGGACGGGGTGAAGGCCACCGCGGTCGTCCTGTCCGGCATCTCCATCGCGTCCGTGCTGGGCGTGCCGCTCGGCACCTTCCTCGGCCAGCAGACGCACTGGCAGGTCGCCTTCTACGCCATGGCGGGCCTGGGCGGCCTGGTGCTGCTCGGCGCTCTGACCCTGCTGCCCTCGCTGCCCCCGCAGGGCCGCACCGACCTGGGTGCCCTGCGCGGGCTGCTGCGGCACGCGCCGCTGATGACCGCGCTGCTGGTCACCACGCTGACCATGATCGGCCACTACCTGGCCTTCACCTACATCGCTCCGTACCTGGAGGAGGAGACGGGCCTGGACGCCGACCTGATCAGCATCCTGCTGCTGGTCTTCGGCATCGCCGGAGTCGTCGGCAACTTCATCGCGGGCGCCACGGTGGCCCGGTCGCTGCGCACGTCCCTGCTGGTCGCGGTCGGCGCGATGACCGCGTCCCTGGTGGTCTTCGCCGCGCTGAAGGACTGGGAGTTCATCGCCTACCCGGTGCTCCTCGTCTGGGGACTGGCCTACGCGGCCCTGCCCGTCTGCCTGCAGACCTGGGTCATGCAGTCCGGACAGGACGCCCCGGACTCCGCCTCCGCCATGTACATCACGTCCTTCAACGCGTCGATCGCCCTCGGGTCGCTCTTCGGCGGCCTGACCGTCGACCACGTCGGGCTCGGCAGCGTCCCCTGGATCGCCGCGGCCCTGGCGGCGGCGGCCCTTCTCGCCGCGGCGCTCGGCCGGCAGGACGGCGCCCGCAGCGGCGCCTAGGCTCCTCACCCACCTGGTAGCCACCCCGCCCGGGTCCGCGGCCGGTCCCTCCGACCGGCCACGGACCCGGGCTGCCCGCCATCCGCGGCTACTGCTACCGCTACCGCTACCGCTACCGCATGATCCGAACGCGGCATCGTCCGCACGCGGCATCGTCCGGACGGCGAACCCCTAAGGCACGATCACCAACCGCCCCCGGGCCCCGCCCTCCGACATCCGGGTGTGCGCCTTCGCGGCGTCTGCCAGGGGAAACACCTCGGCCACGCGGAGGGTCAGCGCCCCCTCGTCCACCAGCGCGGCCAGCTCCGCCAGCCGCGCGCCGTCCGGGTCGACCTCGACGGCGGTCGTCCGCACGCCCCGCTCCGGGGCGGGCTGGGCCTGCGGGATCACCCCCGCGTAGGCGCCCCCGTCCCGCACCCACGCCAGCGCCCGCTCCCCCAGCACCGCGGCGTCCAGCACCCCGTCGAACGCGCCCGCGCCGGGGTCCGCCGCTACGAAACCGACCGCCCCCAGGGAGCGGACGAACTCCTCGTCGTCGTCCCGGGCCAGTCCGGTCACCGCCAGGCCCCGGCGCGCGGCGAGCTGCACGGCGTACCCGCCGACCGCCCCCGCCGCCCCGGTGACCAGCAGGGAGGCGCCGGGCGCCAGGTCCAGCAGATCGAGCGCCTGCGCGGCGGTCAGGGCGTTCAGCGGCAGCGTCGCCGCGTGCGCCGCGTCCGCCGACGCCGGCGCCTTCGCCACCGCGTCCGTGTCGACGACGACGTACTCGGCGTGGGTGCCCAGCGGCTTCACCATGCCGTAGTCGAGGGCCACGACCTCGTCCCCCACGTTCCACGCGGTCGCCACGCCCGTCGCGTCCACGGTGCCGGCCACGTCCCAGCCGAGCCCGATCTGCTTGCCGGCGCCCCCGAAGACACCGGACCGCACCCCGGCGTCGACCGGGTTCAGCGTGGCCGCCGCCACCTTGATCCGCACCTGCCGGGCCGCCGGCTCGGGCAGCTCCGTCTCCACGATCTCCACGACCTCGGGCCCGCCGAAGGCCCTCACCACTGCTGCACGCATGACAACTCCCCCTGGATTCCGGGTGTGTGGACTAATTCCGTCCTGCTGACCGCAACCCTAGGAAGAGTTACTATCCAGGAGGAAGTAGTTACCCGAAGGTGCCTACGTCACCCCGAGGAGAGTCATGGCGACCATGTCGGCGGCCCAGCGGCGCGAGCAGGCGCGCACCGAGTACGACGCGTTCCTGCGCGGCTGCCCCACCAACCAGCTCCTCGACCGCCTCAGCGACAAGTGGGTCAGCCTGGTCGTCTCCGCCCTCGCCGCCGGGCCCATGCGCTACAGCGACCTCTCCCGCAAGATCGCCGGCGTCAGCCCCAAGATGCTCACCCAGACCCTGCGCACTCTGGAACGCGACGGCCTCCTGACCCGCACGGTCACCCCCTCCGTCCCCGTCCGCGTCGACTACGCGCTCACCCCGCTCGGCCGCAGCCTGTCCCTGCTGCTGGTAGCGGTGAAGGACTGGGCGGAGGTCCACTTCGAGGAGGTCCGGGCGGCCCGCGAACGCTACGACGCGCAGGCCTGACCCCTACCGCACGAGCGGCAGGGCGTCCGTGTAGCCGTTCACCGGCCGCTCCGCCTTCTCGACGCTCCGCGCGTCCAGCGCGACCTGCGCCGACGCCGTGCCCAGCGTGCCGCCCGGGTGCCAGGTCCCCGTCACCGTCACCCAGGTGTCGGCGGCCGGTGCCGCCACGCCGTACACGCGCACCTTCACCGACTGGGCGTCCGCCGCGCAGCACGACAGCATGATCCGGGTCAGGTACCAGCCCTCGCCCCCGTCGGCGGGCGTGACGAACCCGGTCATCAGGACCGTGCGCCCGTTGATGGCCCGCCCGGTGTCCTGCTGCACCCGCTGGGTGAAGTCCCGAAGCGTGATCGGCAGCGGCGAGGTCGCCGGCAGCGGGTCGAAGTCGTCCTGCTCGACCACGGCGACGGCCTTCGGCGCGGCACGCGAGGCGGTGTACGAACCGAGCGCGGGCGGGGCGTGGAACAGCAGACTCAGCGCGGGCAGGAACAGCAGCCAGGCCACCCGGGGCAGACCGGAGTGGTCGTGACCGTGGTCGTGACCGTGCCCGTGGTCCTCCGCCGGGCCGGCGGCCCGCCGCCACGACCACGCCTCCGCCACCGCCAGCCCGACCAGCACCAGCCCCGACGCGATCAGCAGCGGCCGCATCCCCTCCTTCACGTACCGGAGGTACAGGTCGGTGAAGAGCGACGCGTGCAGCACCCCCACCCCGCTCAGCACCAACAGCCCCACCTGCGCGAACCGCCTCACGCCGGCACTCCTCACGGCAGCACTCCTCACGCCGGCACTCCTCACGGCAGCACTCCTCACGGCAGCACTCCTCACGCCGGCACCCCTCACAGCAGCACCCCTCCCACCACCACGCTGCACACCACCGCGACGACGGCCGTGGCGGCGGAGAAACGCACGGCGAAGGCCCGGCCGAACGTGCCCGCCTGCAGGGCGATCAGCTTCAGGTCGACCATCGGCCCCACCACCATGAACGTCAGCCGCGCGACCGGTGAGAACCCGGCCAGCGAGGCCGCCACGAACGCGTCGGCCTCCGAACACACCGCGAGCACGATCGCCAGCACCGCCAGGAACAGCACCGACAGCCACGGCGAACCCGCGAACGCCTCCACCACGGACCGCGGCACCGCCACGTTGAACGTCGCCGCCGCCATCGCCCCGACCACCAGGAACCCGCCCGCGTGCAGGAAGTCGTGCTGGAAACCCCGCCGGAACTCCGTCCACCGGTTGTGCCCCGGCCGGTGCCCCGTGTGCCGCGCGGCGGGCCGCAGCCACTCCTCGCGCCCCAGCCAGAGCCACAGCCACCCCATCACGGCCGCCGCCACCAGCGAGGCGAGCAGCCGGGCCACGACCATCTCCGGGTTCCCGGGGAACGCGATGGCCGTCGCCGTCAGCACCACCGGGTTCACGGCGGGGGCCGACAGCAGGAACGCGAACGCGGCGGCCGGGGTGACCCCCCGCCCGATCAGGCTGTTCGCCACCGGCACCGAGGCGCACTCACAGCCCGGCAGCACCACCCCCGCGGCCCCCGCGACCGGCACCGCCAGCGCCGGCCGCTTCGGCAGCAGCCGCGTGAACAGATCCGCCGGCACGAACGCGTTGATCGCCCCCGACAGGGCCGTCCCCAGCAGCAGGAACGGCAGCGCCTGCACCGTCACGGCCAGACAGACCGTCCGCCACGCCTGCACGGCCGGCTCCTCCAGCGACCGCCCCACCAGCACCAGCACGGCACCCGGCAGCACTGCCGCCCCCACCAGCAGCCACACCCAGTGCCGCGGCAGACCGCGCCCACGCTCCGCGCCGACGGCCGGGTCCGCCCCGGCCACCCCCGCGCCGCTCTCCCGGACGTCCTGCGTCACGGGACCAGCCCGCCCCGCAGCCGCACGACCTGTTCCCCGCCGAACTCCACCGTCCGCCGCATGTGCCGCACGATCACCGCGAGCTCCGCGTCGTCCAGGTCCTCGAAGACGGGACTCCAGTCACCGCCCAGCCGCTCCCACGTCCGCCCGAACTCGGCGATCCGCTCCGGCACCGTCACCACCAGGACCCGCCGCCGGTCGGCCGCGTCCCGCTGCCGCACCACGTACCCGGCCTTCTCCAGCCGGTCCACCAGCCGCGTCGCCGAGCCGGTGGTCAACCCCGTCAGCTCCGCGACCCGGCCCGTCGTCACCGGCTCCCGCTCCAGCGACAGCAGGTTCAGACACTGCAGATCGGTGGGATGCAGGCCGAGCCGGTCGGCGACGGCCTGGTTGAACAACGCGAACGCCGCCACGTACCGCCGCGACACGGTGGCCAACTCGCCCAGCAACTGCCCCCGCACGCTCCCGGCCATCACCCGCACACCCCTTCGTCAGCACGTCCGCAGATCGTACGACGCCCCACCCTCCCCACCCGCGCGCGCCGGACACCGTGCCCCAGAGCCAGAAGGCCCCGCGCAGGGCCGTCCCCCTGCACCCCTCGATAGGAGGAAGAACGCGGGACACACCACCGGCCGGGCGCGGCGGCGGCCTCGCCGACCCGCCGGCCCGGCACAGGGACCCCGCCCGCGTCGCTCAGACGGGCTGCTCCTCTTCCTCCGTCTCTTCCTCCTCCGCCAGCAGCCCCAATTGCCCCAGGAAGTCCAACTGATCGAAGTACAGCCGATAGCTGACGATCTTCCCGTCCCGCACGGTCGCCAGGTCCACCCCGCGGATGCTGAACTCCCTCTGCGTCGCCGGCAGCGACTGCCCGTCGGGCAACTGCAACGGGCCCGTGTTCCGCCCGCTGTAGACCCCTTCGTCGATGGCCGTGTCCCCGACCTCGCAGGCGTACAGCGACTCGAACGCGGCCTCCGGCACCGCCTCCGTCATCTGCCGCCAGTACGCAACGATCTCGTCCCGGCCGTGGATCTCCCCGGCGTCCGGCGTGACGGCGACCGCGTCCTCGGCGTACAACTCGGCGATGGCCTCGAGATCCGGCTTCGTGGTCAGCGCCTGGGTGAGCCGGTCCATGACCTCACGTGCCTCGCCCATCGATCCACCTCTCCCGCACAGGAGGACCACCCCCCTCATTCTCCCACCGGGCCCGCCGCCGGGCCGCCCGGAGCGTGAGATCACCGGCCGCCCGCCCACGGCACGCGCCTATCCTGGCCGAGCAGGCTTTCGACCCCGCCGTCCCCCGTCCGAGGAGCAGCCCCCATGGC
This sequence comes from Streptomyces sp. NPDC030143, assembly GCF_055573695.1. Classification (NCBI taxonomy): domain Bacteria; kingdom Bacillati; phylum Actinomycetota; class Actinomycetes; order Kitasatosporales; family Streptomycetaceae; genus Streptomyces; species Streptomyces sp. NPDC030143. The sequence goes on along the minus strand of NZ_JBVIAY010000021.1, from coordinate 5,879 downwards.
CACCGCCGCACCGTCCGCCGCCTCCCGCATCGCCGTCGTCACCGGTGCGAGCAGCGGCATCGGCGCCGCCACCGCCCGGCAGCTCGCCACGGCCGGCTACCGCGTCGTCCTCACCGCCCGCCGCAAGGACCGCATCGAGGCGCTCGCCGAGGAGATCGTCGCGGCCGGCGGCGCGGCGACCGCCTACCAGCTGGACGTCACCGACCGCGCCGCCGTCGACGAGTTCGCCACGGCCTTCCGGACGATCGGCGTCCTGGTCAACAACGCGGGCGGCGCGCTCGGCGCCGACCCCGTCGCCACCGGCGACCCCGACGACTGGCGCACGATGTACGAGACGAACGTCATCGGCACCCTCCACCTCACCCAGGCCCTGCTGCCCAAGCTGGAGGCGAGCGGTGACGGCACGGTCGTGGTCGTCTCCTCCACCGCCGGTCACGGCACGTACGAGGGCGGCGGCGGCTACGTCGCCGCCAAGCACGGCGCCCACGTCCTCGCCGAGACCCTGCGCCTGGAGATCGTCGGCAAGCCGGTCCGCGTCATCGAGATCGCACCCGGCATGGTCAAGACCGACGAGTTCGCCCTGACCCGCTTCGGCGGCGACCAGGACAAGGCAGCGAAGGTGTACGAGGGTGTGGCCGAGCCCCTCACCGCCGACGACGTCGCCGAGACGATCACCTGGGCCGTCACCCGCCCCAGCCACGTCAACGTCGACCTGCTGATCCTGCGCCCCCGCGCTCAGGCCTCCAACACGAAGGTGCACCGGGACCTGTGACGACACGGGAGGACAGCCCCGAACGGGCCGCCGAGCGACGCCGCCTCGCCCAGGAAACGAGGAACGAACGCCAGGTCTGGTACTTCCTGGCGTACTTCCTCTTCGGCATCCACATCATCGCCTTCGTGATGATCTACGCGGTACGGCACGGCAACTGAGGAGCCATCACCGGCGTCCTGAACGACGTGGACCGACACATCGCCTTCGAGACCCTGCGCAACTTCCGTGACCTGGGCGGCTACCGCACGCCGGACGGACGCCACCGCGTCCGTCCCGGGATGCTGTTCCGTTCCGACTCCCTCGGCAGGCTGACACCGGACAGCCCCGACTGGGACCGCTTCCTCTCCCTGGGCATCCGCACGGTGATCGACCTGCGCCACCCCTGGGAGGCGGAACGCCGGGGCGTGGTCCCCGCCCACCCCTCCTTCACCCGTCACAACCTCAGCATCGAGCACCGCCCGTACAACCAGTCCGCGCAGACCCCGGACGTCGACCCCGGTCCCTACCTCGCCGAGCGCTACATGGAGGTCGCGGAGGACGGGCGAAAAGAGATCCGCGCCGCCCTGGAGCTGATAGCGGAGACCGACGCCCCCCTGGTCTTCCACTGCGCCTCGGGCAAGGACCGCACCGGCCAGCTCGCGGCCCTGGTCCTCGGCCTGCTGGGCATCGACGACCAGGTCGTCATCGAGGACTTCAGCCTGACGGAACTGGCCGCGCCGGCGCTGCTCGCCGACTGGCGGGCCCGCGAGGGCCGCTCCCCCGCCTGGCCGAGCTTCGGCCGCGCCCCGGAGGCGGTGATGCGCCTCTACCTGGCCGCCCTGACCGCCCGCTACGGCTCCGTGGACGGCTACGTCACCCAGGCACTCGGCATGGACGCGCACTCGTTGTCCGATCGCCTCCGTACCCGCCTCCTGGAGCCCACCCCGACCACCTGGCCCGAGCTCACCTTCCGCAGGGCGACCCCGCAGGACACGCCCGCGCTGGTGCGCCTCCACGACACGGCGGCCCTGTGGCAGCTGGCCCGCGGCATCGACCAGTGGCGGCTCGGCGAGAAGGACGAGGCCCACTTCCTCACCCGCATGCGGGAGGGCGAGGTCTGGCTGGCCCACACCGGCCCCCACCTGGCCGGCGCCTACGAACTCTGGTGGGACGACCCGGCCGCCTGGGGCCCCCGCCCGCCCGAAGCCGGCTACGTCCACCGTGTGATGGCGACCCCCCACACGGCTCCTCCCGCGACAGGCCGCGCCCTGCTGACCCACGCCGAGTCCCGCATCACCGCGACCGGCCGCCCCCACGCCCGCCTGGACTGCCTGGCCTCCAACCCCCGCCTGCGCGCCTACTACGAGGCGGCGGGCTACGAGGCCGTGGGTGAACAACGAGCGAAGCAGGGCGGCCCGAACGGCCCCTACGCGGTGACGCTGCTGGAGAAGCGGCTCGCCTGACATACGCAGGGGGCCCGGGCCGACCGGCCCGGGCCCCCTGCGCACGGATCACCCCTTCACACAGACGACCTGCTTCAGCTTCGCCACGACCTCCACCAAGTCCCGCTGCTGGTCGATGACCTGCTCGATCGGCTTGTAGGCGGCCGGGATCTCGTCCACGACGCCGGAGTCCTTGCGGCACTCCACGCCCCGCGTCTGCTCCTCCAGGTCCTTCGTCGAGAAGCGGCGCTTGGCGGCGTTGCGGCTCATGCGGCGACCCGCGCCGTGCGACGCCGAGTTGAAGGCCTTCTCGTTGCCGAGTCCCTTCACGATGTACGACCCCGTGCCCATGGACCCCGGGATGATCCCGTACTCGCCGGAGCCGGCCCGGATCGCGCCCTTGCGGGTCACGAGCAGGTCCATCCCGTCGTAGCGCTCCTCGGCCACGTAGTTGTGGTGGGCGCTGATCTCCGGCTCGAAGGTCGGCTTCGCCTTCCTGAACTCCTTGCGGATCACGTCCTTCAGGAGCGCCATCATGATCGTGCGGTTGTACTTCGCGTACTCCTGCGCCCAGAACAGGTCGTTGCGGTAGGCCGCCATCTGCGGGGTGTCCGCGACGAAGACGGCCAGGTCGCGGTCGATCAGGCCCTGGTTGTGCGGGAGCTTCTGGGCGACGCCGATGTGGAACTCCGCGAGCTCCTTGCCGATGTTGCGGGAACCGGAGTGCAGCATCAGCCAGACGGTACCGGTCGTGTCGGTGCACACCTCGACGAAGTGGTTCCCCGAGCCCAGCGTCCCCATCTGCTTCGTGGCCCGCTCCTCACGGAACTTCACGGCGTCCGCGACACCCCCGAAGCGCTCCCAGAAGTCGTCCCACCCCCCGGCCGAGAAGCCGTGCAGCCGTCCGGGGTCGACGGGGGCGTCGTGCATTCCGCGGCCGACCGGGATCGCCTGCTCGATCCTCGACCGCAGCCGGGACAGGTCCCCCGGCAGGTCGTTGGCGGTGAGCGACGTCTTCACGGCGGACATCCCGCAGCCGATGTCCACACCCACCGCGGCGGGGCAGACCGCGCCCCGCATCGCGATGACCGAGCCGACCGTGGCGCCCTTGCCGTAGTGGACGTCCGGCATCACGGCCAGCCCCTTGATCCACGGCAGGGTCGCGACGTTGCGCAGCTGCTGGAGTGCGCCCTCCTCCACCGTCGCGGGGTCGGCCCACATACGGATCGGGACCTTCGCGCCCGGCATTTCCACGTACGACATATCGTCCTCATTCCCCCGGAAACACAACAGAAGTCTGGAATCGCAAAACCGGTGCCAAGGTCGACGAACCGGACGGCGGACCGGCATCCACGGTGTTGCGTGCGATACACATTGTCTGCAGGGGCCGCCCTCGTCCGGCAAGCGAATAACCAGCGGGGACACCGGACGGGCGCGCCACATCCGCCACACCAGTCACCCACGGGGTGACCGTCGAGAGGAGCCGACCGTGCAGCGGAAGGCCTATGTACCCGGCGTCGCCGCACTCCTCGCGGCACTGCTGGCCGGCTGCACCGGCAGTTCCGACGACGGCGGCCCGACGGACAACTCCAACCCCGGCGCGGCGGGCACCGCGACCGCCGCCGCCCAGCCGGGCCGGTTCGACACCCTTCCGCAGGCGTGCGGCGCGATCAGCCGCTCCTCGCTGGACGCCCTGCTCCCCGGCCTCGCGCAGATCGCCGACGAGGTGCAGCGCGAGGCGGCCTACGCCGGTGAGGCGACCCAGACGTTCGACACGGACCGCAAGGCGGGCTGCCGTTGGAAGGTGCAGTCGGCGGAGGCGACCGACCACCTGTCCGTCGACTTCGAGCGGGTGGTGTCGTACGACAACGCCGTCAGCGACGACAGCGAGGCGGAGGAGTTGTTCGCGCTGAAGGTGACGGCGGCCGACCTGCCCGTGCCCGCCGCCTCTCAGACGACCTCCACGCCGAGTCCGAGCACGACGGGTCCGACGGGGCCGACGACGGGCTCCACGCCCGGCCCCACCGCGGGCTCGAGCATCGCCCCCCTGCTGTCGGCGAGCCCGGCCCCCTCCGGCTCCTCCTCTTCTTCGTCGCCGTCGCCTTCGGCGTCCACCACTCCGGCCGAGCTCCAGCCCCGTCTCCTGGACGACGTGGGTGACGAGGCGTTCGTCGACGACGTGCTCGACAGCTCCGGTTCAACGGCGAAACAGCGCACGGTGACTGTGGCGTTCCGCACGTCCAACGTCATCGTGACCATCCGGTACGAGGAGCAGCCGACGACGATCGGCACGGTCCCGGACAGCAAGGAAATGCAGGACAGGGCCCGGAAACTGGCCTCTCAGCTCGCCGACTCCCTCGGCGGCTGAGGCTCGTTCGGCCGCCGGCGCCGTCCGTCCGCCGAGCGCCCGAACCGGAACCGCACAGCTTCTCCACGGCGTACCGTGGCCCCTCGGACCCGATCCGACCGCAGGAACCACGAGCGTCATGAGTGAAGGAACCATGCAGCGACGAGCCCAGCGAGACGACCAGCGTGACCAGCGTGCCGAGCGCACGGACCGTGCCCGAGGCCTCAGCAGGGTCCTCGTCGCCGCGGCCGCACTCCCCGTGATGCTGATCGCCGCGGGCTGCTCCTCGGACTCCGGCTCCGGCTCCGGCTCCGGTGGCAGTGCCCAGGAGAACGCGGGCGTGACCACGAGCACCTCCCCGAGTCCCTCGCCGAAGGTGCAGGCGGCGGCGTTCAAGACGCTGCCGGAGCCGTGCGCGGTGCTGTCGCAGAAGACCCTGACGGAGCTGGTGCCGAAGGGCACCAAGGGCAAGGCGGGCTCGTCGGGTGACAGCGCGACGCGTGGCTCCTGCTCCTGGTCGAGCCTGGCGAACAACGGCGTGAAGGGTTCGCAGTTCCGCTGGCTGAACGTCTCGCTGCTGCGCTTCGAGTCGGATGCGACGACGGGTTCCGGTGACCAGCAGGCGCAGGAGTACTACGCCAAGCAGGTCCAGGACTCCAAGGCGGTGACGGGGGCGCAGGGCGTGAAGTCGCAGCCGCTCACGGGCACGGGCGACGAGGCGACGAGCGTGCGCTACGACCTGAAGAAGAAGGAAGGCGCCTTCAAGCAGCAGACGGTCGTGGCGCGGGTGGAGAACGTCGTCGTGACCGTCGACTACAACGGCGCGGGCCTGGCCGGTGAGAAGACGCCGAACGCGGACACCCTGACGAAGGCCGCGGAGAAGGCGGCCAAGGAGGCGGTGGCGTCGGTGCGCTCGGCCAACGGCGAGGGCTCGGGCGGCGGTTCGGCCGTGCCGACCCCGTCGGGCGGCGCCTCCGGTGCCTCGTCCAAGGCCCCGTCCGCAGCCCCGTCGGTGTCGGCGTCGCAGGCGGCGGCGTCCGCCTCGCCGAAGGCGACCGCGCAGAAGAGCTGACGGACCGGCACCACGTGCGCCGCACTGATGTGCCACCCTGTTGCGCGCAACAAGACGCAAGGGGAGGGGAGTGGGCGTGGCTGCGCCAATCCAGCTGACTCGGATGCACCGCGTTCTCATCGGTGTGGTCGTGACCGGCGCCGTGATCATCGCCGGCATCGGCTTCGCCGGCTCCTACGCGGCGGTGCGCGAGCTGGCGATCCAGAAGGGCTTCGGGAACTTCTCCTACGTCTTCCCGATCGGCATCGACGCGGGCATCTGCGTCCT